>CAVHOL010000001.1:0-79765 GCA_963637655.1 bacterium
CGTTTTCATTTTGACTCCCGTTTTGTCTGATGAACAGATGAAGGAAACGGTCGCAAAATTCAAAAAGCTGCTCACCGACAAAGGTGCTGAGATTTTGAATGAAGAGACCTGGGGTTTGAAGAAGATGGCTTACGCTATCCAGAAGAAGTCTACAGGTTTCTACTGCCTGTTGGAATTCAAGGCTGAGCCGTCGGTTATTAAGACTCTCGAGACTGGCTATCGCCGTGACGAGAAGGTCATTCGTTTCACAACTGTTCGCCTCGACAAGTATGCTGCACAGTACGCAGAAAAGAGACGCAACAAATTCGCAAAAAAAGAGGAGGCTTAAATTATGGCAGCAGAATCTGAAATTCGCTATTTGACTCCACCTTCAGTGGACACAAGAAAGAAGAAATATTGCCGTTTCAAGAAGAGCGGCATCAAGTATATTGACTACAAGGATCCTGAGTTCCTGAAGAAATTCTTGAACGAGCAGGGAAAAATCCTTCCCCGTCGCATCACTGGAACTTCGCTGAAATATCAGCGTCGTGTAGCTCAGGCTGTCAAGCGTGCTCGTCAGTTGGCTCTGCTTCCTTACGTAACTGACTTGATGAAATAAAAAAGGAGGAACGCAAATGGAAATTATACTGAAAGAAGATATTATCGGCTTGGGTTACAAGAATGACATTGTGACCGTGAAGAGCGGATATGGCCGTAATTACCTCATTCCTACCGGTAAGGGCGTTATCGCTTCCGAGTCTGCAAAGAAGGTTCTTGCTGAAAACCTCAAGCAGCAGGCCCATAAGCTGGCTGCTCTCAAGGCAGAAGCTGAGAAGAAGGCCGAGGCTCTGAAGGATGTAGCTCTCGTTATCGAAACAAAGGTTAGTGCAACAGGTGTTACTTATGGTTCTGTCAACAAGAACATCGTTGCAGACGAGTTGCAGAAGAAGGGCTTCGACATCGACCGTAAGATCATCACCATGCATGATATTAAGAAGGTCGGTGACTATGAGGCTACCATCCACTTCCACAAAGAGGTTGAGGTCAACATTCCTGTAAAGGTCGTTGCAGAAAATGCAGTTGTTGCTCCTGAGGCCAAAGAGGAAGTAGCTCCTGCTCAGGAAGAGAGCGTATCAGCTCCCGTTGTTGAGGAAGAAGCTCCTGCCGCAGAGTAGTAAAAGAACAATTACCATATTGAAATCCCAATTGCTTTATGCAGTTGGGATTTTTTGTGTTTGTAAAAAAAAATACTTAACTTTGCATGACTTATGTCCGAAGAAATGAGGCTGCGGCGTTTTTGACCGTGGCCCTATAATACGCAAAACGAACAAGTATGAAATATGCATTGGTCACCGGAGCTTCGCGTGGAATAGGACGGGCTGTTGCCTTGTGCCTATCCAAGGATTACAAGGTGATTATCAACTATAAAAACAAAATCGACCTGGCGCTTCAAGTGAAGGAACAAATTGAATCTGCGGGAGGCGTTGCAGAATTGTTGCCTTTTGATGTGGCAGACCCAGTATCCGTGGAAAGTGCGATTGACAGATGGGAAAGTGAGCATCCTGATGAATGGATCTCTGTCTTGGTCAATAATGCTGGCATTCGCCGCGACAATGTCATGTTTATGATGTCTGATGAAGATTGGAACGGTGTTTTGGATACAAATTTAAGCGGTTTCTTCTTTATCACGCGCCGGCTACTCAAACATATGATGCCACGCAAACATGGCGGCCGGATCGTCAATATGACTTCGCTTTCCGGATTGAAAGGTATGCCAGGACAGGTGAACTATAGTGCAGCAAAGGCCGCGCTCATAGGCGCAACCAAAGCGCTTGCCCAAGAAGTCGCACCTCGAAATATTACGGTCAATGCCGTAGCGCCAGGGTTTATTGAAACAGACATGACCAAAGATTTGCCTCAGGATGAACTAAAACGAATGGTACCGGTCGGGCGTTTTGGAAAACCAGAAGAAGTGGCTGCCCTGGTAGGTTTTCTTGCTTCGGATGCGGCTTCATATATTACTGGCGAAGTTATAAGTGTGAATGGCGGACTTTATACATAACACAAGTTTGACTGTACAATTTTAATCGTTGTTTTTCCCTAGAACACAATCGGAAATCTATGAGTAGAAGAGTAGTAATCACAGGAATGGGCATTTGGTCTTGCCTTGGTACAGATCTCGATACGGTAAAGCAGTCTTTGTATGCAGGGAAGTCCGGCATCGGTCTGCAGCCAGAGCGATTGGAATATGGTTATCGCTCCGGGCTCACGGGTATTGTCGAAGAGCCGAAGATAACCAAGCAGATGCTGGATCGTCATACCAGAGCAGGTATGTCGGAGGAGGCGAAATACGCTTATATGTCAAGTATGCAGGCTTTTAGTCAGGCTGGTATAGATGACGAATATCTCTTGCAGAATGAAGTCGGGTGTATATTTGGCAATGATTCTTCGGCGAAACCCGTCATAGAGGCCTCAAAAATCATGGACGAGAAACATGACTCCGCGATGCTTGGCTATGGCATTATTTTCCAGTCGATGAATTCTACGGTCAACATGAATCTCAGTACAATATTCCATCTTCGTGGAGTGAACTTTACTGTCAGTTCGGCTTGTGCAAGCGGTAGTCACTCCATCGGCTTGGGCTTTATGATGATCAAACAAGGTCTTCAGGACGTTGTGCTTTGCGGCGGCGCCCAAGAGACAAACTACTACTCGATGGCTTCCTTTGATGCTCTCGGAGCATTCTCTATCCGGATGGATGAACCGGAGAAGGCCAGCCGCCCCTTTGACCGTGACCGCGACGGGTTGATTCCGAGTGGTGGTGCCGCATCGGTAGTTCTTGAAGACTATGACCATGCAAAGGCCCGTGGTGCAAACATTCTTGCTGAAGTCGTGGGATATGGTTTTTCAAGCAATGGCGGAGGTATCAGCCAACCTTCGGATGACGGAAGCGTGATCGCGATGTCGCGTGCTCTGCGCTCTGCAGGAATCGAGGCAGACGATGTCGACTATATCAATGCCCATGCTACGAGTACCCATCAGGGGGATATGTATGAGGCTATTGCTCTCAATCGTATGTTTCATGGAAAACACGCACTCATTTCGTCAACCAAGGGAATGACGGGGCATGAATGCTGGATGGCCGGAGCTTCCGAGGTTGTTTATAGTACGCTGATGCTTCAAAACAATTTTGTTGCCCCTAATGTCAATTTTGAAAATCCGGATGAACATTCTGAAAAACTCAATATTGCTTCCCACACAGTGGATACTGAAATAAATACGGTTTTGAGTAACAGTTTTGGATTTGGCGGAACCAATTCAGCTTTGGTTATTAGAAAATACAAGAATAAATTATAACGTCCACGTATTGTTTAATTTAAATTTACTGCTTATGAAAAAATTATTGTTGACGTTTGTCGTTCTGTTGTGTAGCGCTGCTATGTTTGCAGGACCTCTCAAGAAAACATCAGGTGATGACAAGTGCTTCTCGGAGAATGCTACGGCAGTTCTCAGTATGGACCTGTCGAACACTACGTTTGACAAAAAACAGCGTTTCCAGACATGGTGTGGTAAAGACTATGAGGAGCGTGTGGCTGTGTCAGAAAAGGGATTCACAACTTCTTTCAATCAATACAGCAAGGGACTTAAAATTGCAGAGCAAGGTACCGATGCAAAATACAAGATCTTAATCGATGTGAAAAATTTCCAGCGGAAATCTGCAAGCTTTGGTTTCGGACGTTTTCACATGAAGATATACGGCACCTTGTCAGTCATAGACAATGCAACCGGCGAGACTGTTTGTGCGTATACTATAGACGGCCTCTCTGGCGGTGATGATTTCAATGAAACGGACAGATTTGAAAAGAGTTTCTTCGAACTGGGAAAAGTCTTGTTGAAATAAAAAGTACCAACCTAAAATACCCAGATAATGAAAAGAATGTTATTGTTTGTAGTGTCGCTCTTTGTGAGCATCGCTACCTTTGCATCCATCAAGTTGACTTCTGGTGACGTAAAAACCGCTATCAGCGAATGCAAAAATATCAATGTGTCACTTGATCTTTCCAATGTAAAGTACAAGAAGACCCTCCCCTTTGCTGATTTTTTGGCCAAGGCAGAGCGTGCTGCTGATTGGGAAGAACAGTCTTTGCGCTGTTTCACCCAGGAGATGAACAAGAGAACCTTCCGCTTTGGCTGCGAGTCGCACCTTGAGTCTGAAAATGTCAATACCAAGTACACGCTTGTTATTGTTCCAAGCAACGTGACGGGTAAAGGCGAGATAGAAGGCGAGGCGTTACTCAAGGACTCGACGAATGGCAATGTCGTTGCCACATTTTCCGTCGCTTCTGGAGACGGTGACGACGATGATGAAATCACATTGCGTGATGCATTGCGTGATTTAGGTGAGTCATTCGGAAAATATTTCGGCAAATTGCTGAAGTGACCATACCCTTTTCATGTCCATAGATGACGGTAGATTGCAAGTTGTTCCAAACGCAAAGCATATTGGAGTGGTGCTACTGTCATTTATGGACGTGTATTGATGATATAGCGTAGTATAAGATGAACTTATTCAAGACAGAAAGCGACAGGTATACCAAGGAGCAACTCTCTGCGCGCGAAGCCCAACGGCTTGCCGAATATATAGCCTGGGGACCTGTAATATTCCAGGTGTCCCGGCTAATGGTGAAGTGGGGCGTACTGGAGGCGTTGCGTGACAGTACCGATGGGCTGACTTTGCAGGAGTTGACCCAAAAGACGGATTTGTCTGAATATGCTTTGAAAATATTGCTTGAAGCATCACTTGGCGCGGGCACTGTTTTGGTAGACAAGGCTACCGACAGATTTTCGATTTCCAAGACCGGATGGTTCTTGCTCAATGACCCGGCGACCCGCGTCAACATGGATTTCAATCATGACGTCAACTATCGCGGAATGTTCTATCTCGACGAGGCCCTTCGCGAAGGAAAGCCTGCCGGTCTTAAAACGCTGGGTGATTGGCCTACAATCTATGAAGGGTTGTCGAAACTTGATGCCAAAGTACAGGAAAGTTGGTTCGGATTCGATCATTTCTACAGTGATCACTCTTTCGATGCTGCCCTAAATCTCATTTTTGGCAAAGATACAAAAAGACTGATGGATGTAGGTGGCAATACTGGCCGTTTCGCACTCCGTTGTGTAGACTATGATCCTGATGTTCACGTAACTATTGTGGACTTGCCAGGTCAAATATCCATGATGCAGAAGAATGTTGATGGAAAGATTGGTGCAGATCGTATAAACGGTTATGCTACAAATATTCTTGACACAGCCAACCAATTGCCCCAAGGAGATTGGGATGCCATATGGATGAGTCAATTTCTCGATTGTTTTTCGGAGGAAGAAATATTCAGTATTCTTAGCCGTGCTGCAACTGTGATGTCTACTGACACCACATTGTACATCATGGAGACATTCTGGGATCGCCAGAAATACGAACCCGCATCACTCTGTCTTACAATGACCAGTGTGTATTTTACGGTGATGGCCAATGGTAACAGCAAAATGTATCATTCTGACGATATGATACGGCAAATCCAGCGTGCCGGCTTGAAGGTCGTCGCTACGCATGACGGTATCGGTCAAGGGCATACCATTCTTGAAGTGAAAAAAGTATAAACAATTATTATATATAATGGAAAGAACAGAAATAGAAGAGAAAGTAAGAAACTTCCTTATTGAGGATCTTGAAATAGACGAGGAAAAGATTGCCCCGGAGGCCAAACTGAAGGATGATCTTGGTATTGACAGTCTTGACTTTGTAGATATTGTGGTCATCGTAGAGAAAAACTTTGGTTTCAAGATAAAGCCAGAGGAGATGCAAGGTGTCTCCACTCTTAGTCAATTCTGTGATTACATTGAGAGTAAAGTAGGGTAAGTGAAGAACACGACTTTCGGCAATAACTGGATGCATCGCCAACTGATATGTATTCTGAGGGTGGTGGATGTGCGAGTATTCTATATTTTGGTCTCGCTATTGGTTGTTCCCGTATGTCTTTTGCTCAACACAAACCATAGCCGCACAACGGCGTACCTGTTTTTCCGTAAACGGATGGGGTATGGCCGATTGCGGGCGGCGTGGGCGACCTATCTCAATCATTGCATGTTTGGGCAAATCGTCATTGACCGTTTTGCAATGTTCGCAGGAACACAGTTTCATGTCGAGGTCATCGGTTATGAACATTTTCTTCATTTGACAGAACAGACAGATGGTTTCGTGCAGCTCAGTTCCCATGTCGGTTGCTACGAGGTGGCTGGTTATACATTGGTGGCAAAGAACAAGCGTCTGAATGCATTGGTGTTTGGAGGTGAAAAGGCCACAGTCATGGCCGGGCGCAAGGAAATCCTTGACAGGAACAATATCCGTATGATACCCTTGCAAAAGGATATGGGCCATTTGTTCCTTATCAATGAGGCATTGGCAAACCATGAAATAGTAAGCATGCCGGCTGATCGAATAGTGGGCGCACAGAAGTCGTTGACTGTGGACTTTCTGGGCGATAAAGCGCGCATACCGATGGGACCGTTCTCTGTGGCCACTATGAGAAGTCTTGACGCGGTGTCTGTAAATGTGTTGAAGGTATCCGCACATAAATATGTTGCCTATGTCGTACCTCTAACTTACGACAAACAAGCATCGCGTAAAGAGCAAATGCTGCAATTGGCCACATGTTATGCAGACGAACTGGCCCGGCTGGTTCGTCAATGCCCTACGCAATGGTTTAACTTTTATGATTTTTGGTCACAGACTAGCGGTGCGGATTAATTGTCCACTAACAATATTTTGACCGTATGTATGAGTGCTTTTCTCATAAGCATTTCTCGCTTAGCAAAACGCCCGTCAAAAATCTTGGGTCAATCATATTTCGGAATATTAGAAAATGAGTAATTTTGATGCGGAAAATCCGTCTGAACAGTTCCTTCGCCAGATAGACATTCACGAACTGCTTCCACAACAGGAGCCGTTTGTTATGGTTGATACTCTGACGCATTTCGACCGTTCGATGACCGTGACTGAAACGACTGTACGTGCAGACAATATTTTCGTAGACGCAGGTCGTTTCTCGTCTTCGGGACTGATGGAGAATATTGCGCAAACCTGTGCGGTACGTATTGGATATGTCAATAAGTATATCTTGAAGAAGGGGATTCAGTTGGGATTTATTGGAGCTGTTCGCGATTTCGAAGTCTACAGTTTTCCTGCTATTGGAGACACCATCACAACTTACGTCAATGCAAAGGAGGAAATATTTGGTATGACCCTTGCCGAAGCCATTGTGAAATGTGGAGAGAAAACCATCGTTAAGACGGAAATGAAAATTGCAGTTAAAGAGAAGGAGGTAATTGCGTGAAGGAGTTGAAAGCATCCAAAACGTTTGAAGTCAGATTTAGCGAAGTAGACTCTATGAATGTAGTGTGGCATGGGGCCTATCCGCTCTATTTTGAAGATGCCCGTGAGGCTTTCGGAAAAATATATGGTCTGGAGTACATGAGCTTTTTCAAACACGGCTATTTTGCTCCTTTGGTAGAACTGACATTCCATTATAAAAAGCCGATCAAGTATGGCATGACTCCGCGTATAGACATTGTCTACAAGGCAACGGAGGCTGCCAAAATCGTATTTGATTACGAAATACACGATTCTGAAGATGACAGTCTATTGGCAACCGGACATTCCGTACAAGTGTTCATGGATTTGAACTATCAACTCGTATGGGACAATCCCCCCTTCTATCAAGAGTGGAAGCGGAGGCTCTTGTCTGATGATAGTGCCGAACAATAAGATTCTCGATAAGCATGGTTAATGTATTGGCAGATAATATCATCTCTCCGTTAGGAACAACCTCAGAGGAAAACTACTTGTCGGTGAAGGCTGGCAAGTCGGGCATCCGTGTATATGCTCCGAAGAGTAAAGGACTGCCGGAAGGCTTTGCTGCATCGTTGATGAAAGGCCAATTTGAAGACATGGCCTTTCGCTCGGCAATGTCGGCGTTGCATGATTCTGCTATTGACATCACCGATAAGCGTACGATATTTATACTGAGCACAACAAAAGGAGGCATAGAAGATTTGGGGCAGAAACCCGACGGCGAGGTTTATCTTGGCGATGCTGCTCAACGTATTGCTATGAAGTTAGGTATAAATACGCCGCCTCTTGTTGTTTGCAATGCCTGTATTTCAGGACTTTCTGCCTTGATATTAGCATCGCGTCTGCTTGAGGCTGACAAATATGACTATGCGGTAGTATGTGGTTGTGATTGTCCGGGGCGTTTTGTCATCTCCGGTTTCCAGTCATTGAAAGCCCTTGCATCAGAACCCTGTCGGCCTTTCGATATAGAGCGCACAGGCCTCAATCTCGGTGAGGCAGCAGCAACAGTCGTTCTCGGAAGAAACGTTCCGGTTCGCAATACCCAACATACTCCAAAACAATCTCTTTGGCAGATAAAGCGCGGATCAATCAAAAATGACGCCTTCCATATCAGTACACCGTCAAAAACGGGAGAAGGCTTGTTTGAGGCATTGACAGACACACTCGAAGGCGAGAATATCGGTGATATTGCTTTTGTCAATACCCATGGTACGGCCACAATGTTCAATGATCAAATGGAGTCCGTCGCTATTCAGCGCGCAGGTCTGTCTGAAATTCCGGCCAATGCATACAAAGGGTATTTGGGGCATACACTTGGCGCTGCGGGTGTGCTGGAAACCATATTGTGCATGAGGGCATTAGAGGACCACACTGTGATAGGTACATTGGGGTATGATGAGCCAGGCGTTTCCGGGAAAATAAATATGTCTGCAAATCACCGGCCCACAGAAAAAACTTCTTTTGTAAAGATGTTGTCTGGTTTTGGCGGTTGCAATGCAGCAATATTGGCCGAAATGGTTCCGTCCCATGCTAATGATGAGGGGTCAGAAGATGGGGCTCTGTCCACTATAGTTCGAAAACAATCCGTACAAATATCTCCGGATGGTGTCATTGTTAATGGTCAACGGGTCTGTATCGACGATAGGCAGGATAATGACAGTTTGCTGACCTTCCTCTATAAGCGCAAAATAGGTAATTATCCTAAGTATTATAAAATGGACGGGTTAAGCCGTTTGGGCTTTGTCGCTTCCGAGCTCTTATTGCAGGCCGAGCATGCCGAAAGGTTTCTGCCATGCGACAATAGGGCTGTCGTGTTGTTCAACCGTACATCCTCAATAGCCTCAGACAAGAAATATCTGGAGAGTATAAGTGATAAAGACAATTATTTCCCCAGTCCGTCGATTTTTGTCTATACACTGCCAAATATTGTGACAGGTGAGATTGCCATTCGGAATCATTATCATGGCGAAACTTCCTTCTATATATTGCAATCGAAGGATGAAACCCTGATCCATAATGTGATAGATACGGTATTTATGGACAAGAAAACCGAAAGTGTGATGACGGGATGGATTGACTATGAGGACGAATCTCATTTTGAAGCTGAACTATTTATATTGGAGAAAAAATAAATTGACATGAAAGAATTGATAAAAGAACTCAAAGAGGAAATCATTTCAGCTCTAAATCTTGAAGAAATGTCAGCTGACGATATTGATGAAAATGCTGATCTCTTCGGTGACGGTTTGGGGTTGGACTCCATCGATGCATTGGAACTGATTGTGTTGTTGGAGAAGAAATACGGCATAAAATTGGCCAATCCGTCTGCTGGAAAGGAAATATTCAAGAATGTCTCCACTATAGCAGATTATGTAAGCAAAAACAGAAAAAAGTAACTCTGCTTGTAAGAGAAGAATCATACGATGAATGTTGCTATAACAGGTGAAGGCCTGATCACGGCCATCGGACTTGACAGACAGCAAGTCTTGAAATCTCTGCAAGAAGGTCATACCGGTATAGGTGAGATGAAATATCTCCAGTCGGTGCATCATGAGCTTCCTGTAGGAGAGGTACGGTTGTCCAATTCGCAAATGAAGGCGATGCTTGACATTCCTGCCTCACAAATGGTCAGTCGTACTGCTCTGATGGGTATTTTGGCTATCCGTCAGGCATTGGAGTGTGCCCATATTGACAAGGACACTCTTATGCAAGACGGCAAACCTTTGCGTATGGTTCTTGTGTCTGGTACCACTGTCGGTGGAATGGACATCACAGAGTCTTGCTATGAGCATTGGGAAAATTCCGAAAATGCCGAATTCTTAAATCATCATGACTGCGGAAGTTGCACCCAGTCGATGGCTGATTATTTTGGCATGTTCGACGATTTTACAACGTTGTCTACGGCATGTTCTTCTGCTGCCAATGCGATTATTTTGGGTGCCAGGCTGATCAAATCCGGAGAAGCCGATATTGTCGTGGCGGGAGGAACAGAGGCCCTTTCTCGTTTTCATCTCAACGGATTCAATTCGCTGATGATACTTGACAAGGACCGTTGCAGGCCCTTTGATGAAACCCGTGCTGGATTGAATTTGGGTGAAGGAGCTGCTTTCATCGTGATGGAGTCTGAACGTGTGGCACTGTCAAGAAAAGTGAACCCTCACGCTTATCTTACCGGTTATGGCAATGCATGTGACGCATTTCATCAGACTGCGTCTTCGGAAAACGGAGAAGGTGCTTATCTCGCCATGCAGGAAGCATTGCGTACTGCGTGTCTTCAGCCGGCTGATATCCAATATGTAAATGCACACGGTACAGGAACACCTAACAATGACCAAAGTGAGAGCGTTGCTCTCCAAAGAGTATTCGGAGACGACATGCCTCTTGTATCAAGTACCAAATCCTACACTGGCCATACCACAAGTGCTTCCGGCGGGATAGAGGCCGTCTTTTGCATCCTCGCAATGCAATACCATTTTGTCCCGTCAAATCTTGGTTGGAAGAAACCGATGGAACATGGTATCATACCGACAATGGGCGTGGAGAATATCCGTTTGGACAATGTTCTCTGCAACTCCTTCGGATTTGGCGGCAATGACTCTTCTCTGCTTTTTTCTTTGCATCCGACAGAAGACACCGGATCGCTTGCCGATAGAAAAGAGGTGAAGCTGTTGTCAAAAGTGGAGATCACGTCTGAGCAACAACTTGAGGAAATACGGAATTATGTCAAGCCATTGGAGGCCCGGCGGATGGGAAAAATAATGAAAAGCTCCCTTCTTTCGTCGCTTAAAGCATTGTCAGAGGCCGGTATAGAAACTCCTGATGCCATAATTACGGGTACGGCTTATGGGTGTTTGGAATACAGCGAACGTCTCCTGGACCAAATCCGTGAGAATGGCGAAACCATGCTGAAACCTACATTCTTTATGCAAAGTACGCATAACACCATAGGCAGTAACATTGCCATTAAGACCCATTGTCACGGGTATAATGTTACCTACACGCAAGGCGAACATTCTTTGGAATGGGCCATCCGGGATGCAGAACTGCTCTTGAAGTCGGGGGCTGTGAAGAATGTCTTGGTCGGTTTGCATGACGAAAGTGCTCCTAATTTCAATCTATTGTTGGAAAGGGCCGGCAAAGCGGCACTTCCGTGTGTTCACTCTATTGCGATGGTGTTGTCATGTGGCGAGTAGTATTGTTGGCCATTCTACAAAGTGCACTTCTTGCAGGAGGCCAAGTGTTTTTGAAGTTTGCTCTTCTGAGGATGCTTCCATTCGGATGGACCAGAGCATTTTGGATATCCATGATGAAAAACTGGCAGTTCGCTTGTTGTGGGGTATTCTTCGGCGCAAGTTCTGTGCTGTGGATGTATATCGTGAAGCACTATCCTCTCAGTGTGGCATATCCGATGATCAGTTTGAGCTATGTGTTTGGTCTGTTGGCGGCTTTACTCTTCTTTCATGAGTCTGTATCTGCCACGAAATGGATCGGTGTCGGGTTCATTATATTTGGATGTTGTTTAATAGGTAAATAAAGATGAAAAGATTTCTAATTTCTATGACAGCCTTTCTTCTTTGTCTGTGCAGTGTTGTTGCACAGAATATTGATGAAGCGAAGGTAAAACAGCAAATCAACAGTGTGGCTTCCAAAATGAAGACCATGCAGTGCGATTTCGTACAGACGAAATATCTCAAAATGCTCAACGACAAGATGGTGTCTAAAGGCAAGATGTATTATCAGCAGAGTGACAAACTCCGTTGGGAATATTCCTCCCCTTATGCATATGCTTTTGTACTCAACGGTTCAAGAGTACTTATCAGCAAGGGCAAACGCAATGACGTTGTCAATGTCAACCAAAGTAAATTCTTCAAAGAAATAGCCCGCATCATGATGAACAGTGTAGTGGGCAAATGTCTTACGGATACAAAGGATTTCAAGACGAGCATCACAGGAAGCCAGTCTGAATATGTGGTGACACTTTATCCGAAGCAGAAACAGATGCAACAGATGTTTCAAAAGATTATCCTGCATTTCAGCAGACAGAAATCAATAGTTTCTAAGGTTGAACTGATTGAGAAAAAAGGAGACCGGACACTTATAGAATTGGTAAACGTGAAAACAAATACTCCTGTAGATGCAAAGGTATTTACTATTAATTAGCATTTTTCTCCTTTCCATACTGTCATTGCCTGCGCGAACGCAAAATATAACGTACCCCGACAGTGCAGGGTCGAAGGTCAGATACAGTGCGATGATAGAGATGAAGAAGGGCTATCTCAGCGGCATTTGTATCTTGGCCAATGATGGTGAAAAGATAACAGGTTGCCTGTTCAACGAGTTTGGTATTTCTGCCATAGACTTTATCTATTTTCCAAAGAAGAAGAAAGTCAGACTCGTCAGTGTAATCAAGATGGTAGACAAATGGTATATTAGAAAAATTCTGAAAAAGGATCTGGTGCAAGTCATGGAGTGCCTTTCTCGTGATGAGTATGAATACTCAGACCATAGATACGGAATTGATTATCATTTTAAGGTGTTGAAAGATGAAATTGGAGAATAATTTATATACCGTGCTTGAACAAAAAATAGAAGGGTGGACTGCATGTTTCACTGTGAAACTCAATGCCTCATCCTTCATATATCAGGCACATTTTCCAGGCGAACCGATTACACCCGGTGTGTGCATCGTACAAATGGGAGAGGAATTGGTCGGAAGACTGTTGGCGGTCAATGGCATCAAAGGAAATACAGAGATAGAAAAAATCAAGAATGTGAAATTCCTGTCGGTGCTTACGCCCCAAGATACAGACCATGTCATATATGAGGTCAAAAAGGCGGCCTTGACTGATGATGCCAGTCAAGTCAAAGCGCAGATAATTGTGACTTCTGGAGATGAATTGAAAGCAAAGATTTCATTGGTACTGAGAATATCAGATGTTGAATGCTGAACTGAAAGAAAGACTGAAGGCAAGGGGCATTTGTGTCGTACTACCTACTTACAACAATGAAAAAACGATAAGTGACGTTGTGAGGGAAACCCTTTGCTTCTGCGAAGACGTCATTGTCGTGAATGACGGGAGTACAGACGGTACTGCCGAACTACTTCATGACATAGAGTCTATTACTGTTGTTTCATATCCGCAGAATAAAGGTAAGGGGTATGCTTTGAAAGCAGGATTCAGAAAGGCTTTGGAATTGGGATTTGCATATGCTATAACAATGGATACCGATGGACAGCATTATCCCAAAGACATCGCTCTTTTTCTTGAAGCCAACCAAGAGCATCCAGGATCGTTGATTGTGGGAAGTCGGCAGATGGAGGGCGTTGACCGCTCCGCAGGAAGTAATTTCGCCAACAAATTCTCCAATTTTTGGTTTTATGTGCAGACCGGAAAGAGAATGGAGGACACGCAGACCGGCTACCGTTTGTATCCTTTGCGGAAATTATGGGGATTGGCTCTTCTGACATCGCGCTATGAAGCGGAATTGGAACTGTTGGTTTTTGCTTCATGGCATGGTGTCGAACTGGTCTCTATACCTGTCAGCGTGTACTATCCTTCCCGTGAGGAGCGCATAAGCCATTTTCGTCCCGTAGCAGATTTTACAAGAATAAGTGTTCTCAACGTCATTCTGTGTGTATTGGCTGTTGTTTATGGCCTTCCACTGCGAATAGCGCGGTCGTTGATGAAATTCTTTAGAACAGCCTATTCATTGTTGTTCTTTTTGTTCTTCTCCTTGTGTGTATTTATTCCTTGTGTGTGGATTTACATCAAGATGGGGAGAATGACAGAAAAAAAACGCTACCGCTTGCACCAACTTATCTATTATGCGTCGCGTTTTGTGATGATCCGTCATGGTATACCTGGTACAAAGTTCCGTGAAAAGATCATAGGAGATACAGATTTTTCGCAACCGCGAATTATCATCTGCAATCATCAGTCGCATCTTGACTTGATGTGTCAATTGGTGTTTACCCCCAAAATAGTGTTTCTCACCAATGATTGGGTGTGGAACAATCCTTTTTATGGTTTGATGATACGAAATGCAGAATATCTTCCTGTAAGAGACGGACTTGAAGCCCTTATGCCGCAACTCCGTTCTCTTGTGCAAAGAGGATACAGCATTGCTGTGTATCCTGAGGGGACACGCTCGAAGGATTGTCGTATAGGCCGTTTCCATCAAGGGGCTTTCTATTTGGCTCAGAATTTGAATTTGGATATATTGCCGATGTGTATTTACGGACCGGGAAAGATACTGCCAAAGGGTAGTTATCATTTACGAAAAGGCATATTTTATGTAGAGGTCGGTGAACCTTTGACGCAAGAGCAAATGCAGGCGATGGGAGATTTGAAAAAGCAGGCCTCGGAAATGCGCAAGCGTTATATTCGGAGATACACTGCGATCGCTGACAAAATAGAGCAGGATGTGTAAACAAAAACAGAGGATAAAAGTAGACAATATGACAAAACCAAAGACGATAGTCATTATAGGAAGCGGATTGGGTGGCCTGTCCTCAGGGGCAATCTTGGCAAAAAATGGCTATCGTGTTGTCGTATTGGAGCAAAATGTTCAGATCGGCGGATGCTTGCAATGCTTTACACGTCATGGAGTAAAGTTTGAAACGGGCATGCACTTTATAGGCAGTGCTGGTCCCGGGCAGACATTGAACAAACTGATGCGTTATTTGGAAATAGACAAGGAAGTCAAGATTTCCCAATTGGATCCCAACGGCTATGACGTTGTGGCCTTGGAAGGGAATCTCTATAAGTTTGCCAAAGGAAGGGACGCTTTCATTCGCCAAATGACGGAATATTTTCCTCACCAGCATGAGAACTTGACCAAGTACTTTGATTTGGTGGAGGATATAGCCAGCGCATCTTCCTTGCACTCCCTCAAATATGCAGAGACGGACGACGCTGTAAATACCGCATACCAATTACGTTCTATCAATGACGTAGTAGATGAATTGTTCTCGGATTCCACTTTGGCAAAGGTCATCGTAGGCAACCTTCCTTTGTATGCAGCAGAACAAGACAAAACCCCATTTTCAACGCACGCTTTCATTATGGATTTCTACAATCAGGGAGCGTATCGCATCAAGGGCGGAAGCGATGCTGTCGCTGTGGCGCTGAAACATACGATAGAACGGTATGGAGGAGAGGTGCTCTCACGTAAAAAGGTAGTGCGGATAGTGTGTGACGAGAATCATGCGGTCGGTGTTGAAACTGACGAGGGGGAGTATTATCCATGTGACTATGTCATATCGGATGCGCACCCTATTCGGACGTTGGAACTGTTGGATACCAAACTGATCAGACCGGCATTCCGCAATCGTATCAACCAGATCAAGCAGACGGTGGGGTGCTTCTCTGTGTATTTGCATTTCAAAAAGGACTCCGTACCCTATCTCAATTACAATTATTACGGCTACAAGGACAATACACCGTGGAATTGTGAGCATTATACCGAAGACAATTGGCCCAAAGGTTTTCTATATATGCATTTCTGTCCCAATGACGAGTCGCAATTTGCCACATCCGGTGTTGTTCTCTCATACATGCAGATGACGGATGTCGAACAGTGGAAGGGTACGAGGATAGGCCGTCGGGGTAAAGATTATGAGGAATTCAAAAGAAGAAAATCCGAAAAATTGCTTGATGCTTTAGAACAGCATTTCCCTGGAATACGCGGCAATATAGAGGAATACTACACATCGACGCCTCTGACATATTTGGACTACACGGGAACCGAAGGCGGCTCTATGTATGGCAACGCCAAGGATATATCCAAGGGCGCTGCATATCGAGTACCCCAACGTACAAAGATTCCCAATGTTTATCTGACTGGTCAAAATGTCAATTCGCATGGAATGTTGGGCGTTTTGGTCGGTACTATTGTAACGTGTAGTGAGTTCTTGACGGCAAAGACAATATATGAACAAATAACGGAGGCAAACAGATGAAGACAGTAGTCATAATAGGTGGCGGCCTCGGTGGCCTCTTTACAGGTGCAATGCTGGCAAAGGAAGGACTCTCTGTGACCGTGCTTGAGAAAAACGCAACGGCGGGCGGAGGGCTGCAGACGTTCAGACGTTTCGGAGAATCTTTCGATACGGGCATGCATGTTATTGGAGGCATGGGGCCGGGCGGAAATGTAAGGCGCATATGTGAATATCTTGGCATCATGGACGACATGAAAATCCAGGACGTTGACGACGACTGTATGGACAGCCTCTATTTTGCGGAAGACAAAACAACCTATCATTTGGCAAAGGGTCGTCAAGGCTTCGTGGAGTCTTTGTCTGCCAGTTTCCCGGAGGAAAGAGACAATCTGGAGGCCTATGTCAATGCAGTGTATGCCATATCGGACGGAGTGGATATGTTCAACCTCCGTCCTTCTACAGAATTGTTCAAGATGCCGTCTGACGATTTTCTAATGCCGGCAGACGGGTTCGTGGCTAAATATATAAAGAATCAGAAGTTGCGAAGTGTCGTTTCATACATGAATCCGCTCTATGGTGGACGGCACGATGAGACTCCGGCATATGTGCATGCCATCATCACAACGTTGTATATCAATGGAGCCAGTCGCTTTGTTGGCGGCAGTGACAAGTTTGCAGAATTGTTGGTCGCCGTTATCAAGCGTTTCGGTGGATCTGTCGTCACAAATGATGGCGTTGACTGGGTGGAAACGAACAATCGCCATGTCGATTTTGTCAAAACCCGGAAGGGTAGGGAGTATCGTGGCGACTATTATATCTCCGCCATCCATCCGTGCACACTATTGGGAATGATGCCCGAAAATGCCTTTCCAAAGGCATATCGTATGAGACTGAATACAATTCCCAACTCCTATTCGGCATTTTCGGTATATGTAAAGCTCAAACCCGGTACATTCCGATATATCAATCATTCGGAGTACTATATGACCAAGTACGGTGAAATATGGAACTTTGGCGAATCTCATGGGAATTGGCCCTTGGGCTTCCTGTTCATGACATCCCCGGACGAACAGCAGGGCGAGTACAGCCGTAAGGTGTTGATAACGGCCCCTATGCTTTATGAGGAAACCTTACGATGGGAAAATACAACGGTCGGACAACGTGGCGACGAATATGAGGAGTGGAAAAGAGAAAAAGCGCAGTCGATACTCTCGTGTGTAGAAGAAATACATCCGGGATTCAAGGATTGTATAGACCGAATCAATACATCGTCACCGCTTACCATCCGGGATTTCTACGGAGTCAAGGAGGGTGCTCTCAGTGGATATAGCAAGGACTACAAGAATATTGCACTTTCGCAAGTCCCGATAGTGACAAAGGTGGACAATCTGCTTTTGACCGGTCAGAACAACAATCTGCACGGATTTTGCGGTGTCCCGCTCACCGCCATCAATACGGTTGAGGCTATTTTGGGGAGAAACTATATATTGAACAAAATCAATTCAATGACTGAAAAATGAAAATCAGAAATATAGTCAGGCGTTTGTTCTTGATGATAGCGGTATCGTTTGTCGCCATGCTGTCAATGGCTCGGCATCATGGCTCTGCCGTCAATATCTGGCAGGGTACAGACGTACGGAGATATGTGGAGATGACCCCATATTTGGCTTCAGGACAACATAATATTGCCGTGATTGTATGTCCCGGTGGCAGCTATTTTTGGCATGATATGCAAGCCGAAGGAGAGACCGTAGGACAGTGGTTGCAGAGCAACGGGATTTCTGCCTTTGTTCTCAAGTACAGGACTGCAGGCTTTTGGGCTTATTTTTCCCATTATCGTTATATCTTCAGAGGAAACAGGTACCCGGATGCTTTGGATGACTTGCAGCAGGCAATAAGTTTTGTGAAGGATAGAGCGATGAAATATGGTGTCAATCCAAACTGTATCGGCGCAATGGGATTCTCTGCCGGAGGGCATCTTGTGATGTCAGCCTGTGAACTTCTGCCGCCAGACAAGCGTCCCGCATTTGTCGCTCCGATTTATCCGGTAGTGACCATGACAGACAAGTGCGTGCACAAACGCTCTCGCAGAGCATTGCTTGGGGATGGGAGAAAAAACAACAGGAGATTGCGTGATTCTCTTTCTATGGAAAAACATGTAGCGGATGATTGCCCTCCGGTTTTCGTGGTCAACTGCAAGGACGATCCGGTGGTGAAATACCGCAATTCCGAATTGCTCGATTCGGCACTTGTGGCGCACAACGTTCCCCATCGTTACATTCAGTATGAAACGGGCGGACACGGATTTGGCGCTGCCGACAACAAAGGGACAGCTGAGTGCCGTCAATGGAAAAACGAATTTATCAAGTGGCTGAGGTCGCTTCCAATAAAACTGATGATATGGAAACAAAATTGTTCGACGATATAAGACCATACAATGCAGACGAGATACCTGCTGCCATGCAGCGTATCGCCTATAGTTCCTCATTCCCGATTTTGGCCGCATACGTATATCCGGGTGAACCCTTGGATGATGTCCGCAAGCGGATTGCCAATTACACGACGGTGAAGGAATTTCAAGAAGAAACGATGAGTATGGTGAATGAGCGTGTTATCAAGAACAGCATCACGGATTTCTCCTGCTCAGGACTGGACAAATTGGATCTGGACCAGCAATATCTTTATGTTTCCAATCATCGTGACATAATGCTTGACTCCAGTCTTCTTCAGTATTTCTTGGTTCAAAATGGTTTTGATACCACGGAAATCACTTTCGGAGCCAACTTGATGATGAGTCCGTTGATCATAGACATTGGCAAGTGTAACAAGATGTTCAAGGTGGAGCGTCCAGGCGGTAGCATCAAGGAGTTCTATCGCTGCTCAAAGCATTTGTCAGACTACATACGCTTCGCGCTTGTTGAGAAAAAACAATCCGTATGGATAGCACAGCGCAATGGCAGAACCAAAGATGGCAATGATGCTACCGACCAGGGTATTGTCAAAATGTTCTGTCTGTCTTGTCCTGAGGACAAGATCAAGGCTATCGGGCAACTGCATATCGTACCTGTGTCCATCTCCTATGAATGGGAATCATGTGATATTCTCAAGACACTCGAATTGTATGAGTCGCAGTTTGCCAAGTATACCAAAAAACCGGGGGAGGATCTGAATAGCATCCTTACAGGAATAGTGCAGCCTAAAGGTAAAGTCCATATTGAACTGTGTGATCCTGTCTCGTATGCCGAACTGTCTAAGTTTGAACATATGACCAACAATGAATACCATAAAGCGGTAGCAAAGTTGTTGGACAACAGAATAAATTCGGCTTATAGGCTTTACCCAAACAATTATGTCGCCTATGATCTGCGTTACGGTACGACCAAGTACGTGGACTGTTATACCCAGCAGGAGAAAGACGCTTTTGTAGAGCGTGTAAAACTGTTGGAGCGTTATGACACCTGTGACGTGGAAACCTTGAAAGATATCTTTTTGGGTATATATTCGAATCCCGTAAACAATAAAGGTGGTTTCTAAACAATTCCACCGTGTAACTTAATTCCGATTTTAGAATCCATCTAAGTAGATGACCGAATTTGTACTGAAACTTTATAGTTATATGAAAAGCCACCGTTTGGCAGGTGTGCTTTCTTTCATTGTTGTCACTGGGCTGCTGGCTTTGTCGGTATCTCGACTTGACTATAAAGAAGATATTGCGGATTTCTTGCCGATAGACAATGAGTACCATAATGCGTTGAAGGTATATCAGGACATTTCTGGCGCTAATAAGGTTTTTGCTGTGTTCCAATACAGGGATACGGCAAAGGCGAATCCTGACATTATGGTTGACGGTATCGATGCATTTGTAGAAAGTGTGCAACAAGCCGATACCGCCCACATCCTCACTTCTGTCATGGCGCAGATTGATTTGGAGCAGTTGTCTGGCGTAACGGACTTCGTGTACAGCAATATACCTTATTTCCTTTCCGACCGTGACTATGCGAGAATGGACAGCGTGCTTCGACTGCCCGACTATGTGCGGACGCAGATGCATCAGGACAAGGAGATGCTGATGTTCCCGGCCGGAGGTCTGCTTTCGGACAATATACAACGGGATCCGATGAATCTGTTTACTCCTGTCGTGCAAAAATTGCAGCGGTCGGAAGGTGAACTGAAATATGAAATGTATGACGGCCATATTTTTTCTCCCGACATGCAGAAGGCTTTTGTCGTGATGGAGTCACCGTATGGTTCAAGTGAAACGGAAAACAATTCCCGCTTGACCGGTATGTTGTCGCAATGCGGCCAAAAGATAATGGATAAATATTCAAATCTTGAAGTACATATTATCGGCGGGCCGGTTATAGCGGTGACCAATGCGAAACAGATAAAGACCGACAGCATCATTTCGGTCACCATCTCCGTGACACTCATATTGGCACTTCTTCTGTTCTCTTTTCGCAATGTGCGCAATCTTCTTCTCATTGCTCTTTCCATCGCATGGGGATGGCTCTTTGCCATGGGTGGATTGGCATTGCTGCATGATAGGGTGTCTGTCATAGTTATCGGCATCAGTTCTGTTATCTTGGGTATTGCGGTCAACTATCCTCTGCATTTTATTGCGCATCTGTCCCATACACCGGACAAACGCAAGGCCCTTCACGAGATTGTCATGCCATTGTTGGTCGGCAACATCACTACGGTCGGGGCTTTTCTGGCCTTGGTTCCGTTACAGTCTGTCGCTCTTCGTGATTTGGGCCTGTTCAGTTCTTTTTTGCTGATAGGGACAATACTTTTTGTATTGGTATATCTTCCGCATCTTTCGAAGGAAACAAAAGAAACGAAACATACCCTTTTGGATAAATTGAGCGATGTGTCTTTGGAAAACAAACCGGTCTTTGTCGCAGTGATTATTGTGTTGACCATCGTATTGGGCTATTTCAGTTTCCAAACGCGGTTCGATGCCAATATGGGCCATATCAACTACATGACAGAGGAACAAAAGGCCGATATGGCATATTTCCAACGTACCATGGTGCGAGGCGGCGACAATCAGACCGTATATGCGATATCTTCTGATACAACTGCGGATGGGGCTCTCGACAAGAGCCTCCGCCTGCAACCTTGTCTTGAAGCGGCGGTCGCAGATGGTGTTGTGTGTGGATATGGTAGTTGTAACCAGTTTGTCGTCTCCAAAACCGAACAGGCCCGTCGCTTGAAAATGTGGCATGATTTTATTGCGCTGCATGGAGATTCCCTTAAACGGGCGATGCGTTCCTGTATGCAGAACGAGGGCTTCGCAGATGACAGTTTCGATGAATTCTTTGCCTTGTTGGACAATGACTATGCTACTCACGACGTTTCCTATTTTTCTCCGCTTACGAGGACTGTTTTTGCTTCTAACTTCAGAACTGACAGTGTCAACAGACTTCATAATGTGGTCAATGTACTGTCAGTGAAGGAGAAAGATGTGAAGAGAGTAGAAAAAGTGTTGAAAGACCATGGCTGCTACAGTTTTGATGTTGCAAGTATGAACAGTGCCATTGCAGACCATCTTTCTGATGATTTCAATTACATCGGTTATGCATGCAGTTTCATCGTGTTCTTCTTCCTGTGGCTGTCTATGGGCAGTATAGAGTTGGCCATATTGTCGTTTGTTCCGATGGCGGTGAGCTGGTTGTGGATATTGGGCATTATGGCTATTTTCGGTATGCAATTCAATATTGTCAACATCATTCTTGCAACATTTATTTTCGGACAAGGTGACGATTATACCATCTTTATGACAGAGGGGGGCATGTATGAATATGCATACCGTCGCAAGATGCTTGCTTCTTACAAGCATTCCATTATCATTTCTGCGCTGATCATGTTTATCGGTATTGGTACATTGATCGTTGCCCGTCATCCCGCCCTTCATTCTTTAGCGGAAGTGACGGTAGCAGGTATGTTTTCGGTGGTGTTGATGGCTTATGTGTTCCCTCCGCTAATCTTTAATTTCCTGGTTAAGTCTCGTGGCACATATCGCAAACGCCCGATTGTGCTGAAAAGAGTCGTCTTGACATCTTTTTGCAGGACAGTCTTTCTCATACAGATTTCATTCGTCTATTTGATGGGCGTGATGTACAAATGCACAATGAAACATTCTGTAATAAGGGAAATAAGGCTGCGTCGTCTCATGAAACGGATATTCCTGTTTGATGTGAAGCACATTCCGTATGTACAATACCGGACAAAAGGTATAAAGGAAGATACATTTTATACGTCTATGGTTGTGACCTGCAATTATCAATCTATACTCGATGCCCTTATATTGCTTGCGCAAGATGACAGGCTCGTTGTAGTGTCTGACGATTTTGGCGATATACATGGGATGTTGCGGAATATCTTCCGATGGTGTGGCTTCCTTTCGGTGAAAGAAGCCGATGTGATGAACAAGACTCAAGTGCAGGATTATAAAGATCATGATTGTAGTTTTGTGTTCCTTTCAAAGAAGAATACCGAACCGTCTTCATGTCCGGTTCTGTTTCCGTCTGAGGCAGCCCGTTTCGCTGAAAAGTTTGAGTTGAAGGTGATGCCTGTCATTATTCATGGCTCGGATGATGTGCTGCCAAATGCAGGCCTGCAAATGTATCCCGGCATAATAACCATAGCCGCATACCCTTATCTGGTAGAAGATGACGGAAAAGCGGATAGCGACAAATGCTCCAAGGCAATAAGTGACTTCTACTTGAGGGAGATGCCACGCTTGGCTCATGAGATACAGTCTGCTGATTACTACCGTGAACAGTTGTTGGATTGTTATCGGTATAAAGGAACCGAGATTTACAGTTCGGTAAAGAAGCATCTTAAACGTTTCAATTCCTTTGCAAAGTGGATTGACAATGTCGAATCTGCTCCCGTTGTGGTTGTCCTCAATGAAAACTATGGGGAGTTCGCCCTGATGTATGCATTTGTCCATCAGAATGCGAAAGTGATTGTGGTGGAACCTGAAGCTACAAAAAGAGATCTGATAAGTCATTGCGGTGAAGAAATTGTCAAAAACTTGACAGTAGTCGACCAATTGGACGTAGAGCGATACGCCCCGGACAAAGTGCGTGTCTATTCTTTTAGTTCTTCGGAAAAGGCAATGTCTGCATTCCCTGGTGTCGAAGTTGTGATTGTGTCATAATAAATATGTTTGTGAAAATTCTAACGTAAACAAATAATATGTGTATGATTCGTTATTGTATGTTTACTTGTTGTCTGTTGCTTGCCAACTATGCATTGTCGCAGACTGTTGTAGGATCTCCGAATCCGGTGATTGGTGATGACCATTCATTGACGTTCACTTATGTAAACAATGATGCCAAGAGTGTGAAAATCGAAAACTCTTTCGGCAAGGATTGGCCAATGACGTCACAAGACTCGGCGTGGACGTGTACAACAGACACGCTTCCGTCCGAAATGTATACCTATCGCTTCGATGTGGACGGAGAGAAAATCCTTGATCCACGAAATGAAAATGTCGTGTGTGACATTGATGACACGCTGAACTATGTCATCATCGGAGGATATCCCGGCTCTTATTATAAAGATGCCGAAGTGCCACATGGAAGTGTTCAGCAGTTATGGTATCCTTCTTCCTTCAGCTCCAAGATGAAACAAAGACGATTGTCTGTTTATTTGCCGCCGGCCTATGAAAATAATGCGGACAAGCATTACCCCGTTCTATATCTTTTGCATGGAACGGGTGGCGACGAATTGGCATGGCTGGGTATGGGACGCCTGGCGCAAATAATGGACAATATGATAGCGCAAGGAAAAATACAACCGATGATAGTTGTCATGCCCAATGGCATTGCCGATCAGGATGCTGCTCCGGGACATAGTCCATATATGAGCGGAGAAGCCCGCCATTCAAACGTATCCTCGTGGCTGGGACGCACTGAAAAGGCCTTCCCCGAGGAAGTGATGCCCTTTGTCGAGAGTAAATACCGGACGATAAATGACAAGGCACATCGTGCCATAGCCGGTTTGTCAATGGGAGGACTGCATACCATAGCAATCACGTCAAACAATCCTACATTGTTTGACTATGTCGGATTGTTTTCGCCTCAGTCCGTTAATGTACTGACAGATTGGAATATCAAGAGAATCAATCATATAAGGAACGGATTCAATAAAATTAAGAATAAATTGCCGGAACGGTTGAGACAACGGTATGCTGATCGGGACGAACAATTTTCCGATGTGTCTATATACCAAGATTTGGATGAGAAAATAAAACAACAGTTTGAGACGGCTCCTGCATTGTACTATATAGCAATAGGGAAAAAAGATCCGTTGAAACCGTTTCTCGATAAGTTCCGCAACAAACTTTCTTCCCAAGGTGGTGCCTACCTGTACAAAGAGAGTTCCGGCGCTCATAGTTGGGAAAATTGGCGCAAATATTTGTTGGACTTCCTTCCGCGTATATTCAAATAAACAATACTGAAATGAAAGAAACAATACGAAAAAAACTTGAAGAAGTACTGCCTTTGGTGGATCTGGATTCTGATTATCTGTTTAGTGAACTTGATTCTCTTGGCATAGCTACAATTCTTATGGTGCTTTCCGATATGTATGGTGTAGAATTAGACCATACTGATGTGACACCTAAAAATTTCAAATCGCTTGACAGCCTCGTTGATATGGTGAAAGCCAAATTGGGGAAAATGGCATGAAAATAGAAGACAAACTGCAACAAAACGCAGAACTCTATCCTGATGATGTGGCCGTTGTCTGTGGTGAACAGTCGCTAAGTTATAGCGACTTGTACAAATCCGTATGTGAGAAAGCACGGACGATGGAGCATCAAAAGGGGTGTTTTGTACCTATTGAGGCAAGTACATCCATTGATTTTTTGGTCACTTATTTTGCCGTCCATCTTGTAGGTGGAATAGCAGTGCCATTGGACAAAAGTGTCATGAGGAACACATGTGATAGTTTTCCTTGCGGCATCTTGCCCGACGGATGTGAAAGGATTGCTGACGTTTTGTACACCACGGGTACAACAGGAAAAGCAAAAGGGGTGATGGTCAGTCATGACGCCATTGTGGCGGATTCGGAAAATCTTGTTGGTTCGCAATGCTTTACACGCGATCTGACATATGTCATCACTGGACCGCTCAATCATATCGGCAGTTTGTCTAAGGTCTATCCTACCATTTATGTGGGCGGTACCATATGCCTGGTAGACGGTATGAAGAATGTCAATGCTTTTTTCAGTGCAATAGACAAGGCTCCGTCAAAGGTAGCCACTTTCTTGGTGCCCTCGTCTATCCGTATGCTTCTGGCATTGTCTGGAAATAAACTTTCAGAGTATGCCCATAAGATAGATTTTATTGAGACAGGAGCCGCACCGATGCCTCTTTCGGATATGCAGACGCTTTGTCGGCTTTTGCCAGCCAGCAGACTGTACAACACTTATGCTTCTACCGAGACGGGCATCATCTCGACCTATAACTTTAATGGCGGAGAGTGCATTCCCGGATGTCTCGGTGTTCCGATGAAGCATTCTTCTTTCTTTATCACGGACGATGGCCGTGTCGCTTGCAAAGGCAAAACACTGATGTCCGGATATTGGGAAAATGCGACTGCCGCTCGACCAATTGTACAAAGCGATACTATTGTGACATCCGATATTGGCAGTATAGACCAATACGGTCGTTTGCACTTGACGGGCAGAAACGATGATGTCTTGAATATAGGCGGATTTAAGGTGAATCCTGTGGAGGTGGAAAACATTGCCTTGTCATTTCCCGGAGTAAAAGACTGTATTTGTATCTCGGCACCTCATCCTGTTGTCGGACAGGTGTTGAAATTGCTGGTCGTACCACAGAATGGTTATTGTAGAAAAACACTGGCAGAATTTCTGAAAACCAAGCTCGAGACCTACAAGGTGCCATCGCTGTACGGTGAGGTAGAGAAGATACACCGTACATACAACGGCAAGTTGGATCGAAAAAGTTATTGTCCTCCCAGTCTGTCAAAGTAGGTGATTATCTCTTCCCATGTTTTGAAATCGTTGCTTCCCCAAACAATACTTGTCCCTATAAAATCTTTGACACTCTGCTTGCCAATATAGTAGTCGCCGAGTAGGAGCTGCTTTTGGTTGGTGAATATCACATGATTGTATGCTGGTGCGCTAAGGTATTCTTCTACCCATTCTTGTGTATTGGCCATAGCTGTATGGTCATTTGTCGGTGCTGAGGCTACAATGTAGATGTTGTATGTTTCCAGCAGAAATTCATAGGCCTTGTGCATGCTGGCCGTCGCATGGCCGTAACTGTCTTTTAGCGCTTCTATGTCAATATAGACTACGGGACGCTGTCTCTGTTCCTGCCTGTCGTCGATTCTGCGTATGATGGGGATGAGATAGTGTAGGGCTATTTTGTCGGTGAGACGGTGTTCACCGTGAAAATGAATGGCGGTGGGGTAGTGTTCTCTGAACAGGTCGAAAGTATGTACGACCGGATCCTCGTCTCCAAACATGCCTACTACATGCTGACATTCGTCTTCGCTGATGTCGCTGAAACAATGGCTTGTCGTTTCTGCATACTCTTTTACCAGTGCTTTTGTGACAATAAACTCTTGATTCCCGTCGTCGCGAGGATTCTGGAATGTTTGTTTCCCGATCATTCCGTGTTTTGCCATTGTTTCACCCATCTGAAATGCGGGATTGACCAATATACGGTCATATCCGTGCAATTGTTCGGCGTACATTCCGCCCATGGATGTTCCGACGATAAGATTCGGATGCTCCGTTTCACACATCGCTTTTAGCATCTCTATTGCTTCTTCCGGGTGTAATGGAATGTCACGGGCAATAATTTCTGTCGAAGGAAGTAATTGTCGGAGCAATGTTACTGTTCCTGATTGAGCGGATGACCCGAATCCGTGTATGTACATTATTTTCTTTCCCTTCATCAAGTCGGGAAATTGCTTGATATATTGGTTTTCCATTTTGTCCGAATTGCTTTGTCTGTGAGCATGCAAACTTATAAATTTTTTCTGAAATGTCAATGGCTTGCCTTCTGTTTTGTGTTTTTTGTCTTTAATGGCGTCTGTAATGTGTGAAAGACAGTTCTTTGTTGGGTGTTAATATATGTTACAGAGGTATAAATTGCATCATTGTTTGGTAAACAATGGTTAATTTTACGGGATTGGAGAGATGGATTTGTATTTCGGTTGAAAATAATATGTATATTTGGGCAATCATTTTAGATTTCGAATTTTTTATGAAATCGTCCCGAGGTTGGTTGCATCCTGCGCCAACCTCTTTTTTTATTTTGAAAATTTGGCTTATCCGTCAAAAACATATACCTTTGTAACGAAAATTTTAAAATAAGTGTCGCCTATCGAGAAATTCTACTTCATAAACAAAACAATATATAAATGAAGAACCTCAAGGATATGACCGATGAAGAATTGGCCTTATCATATATCGATGGGAATAATCATGCTTTTGACTTGTTGCTGTCACGCAACGAATCGAGAGTCTTTTCCTATATACTCTTTATTGTCCGGGATCGGGATACTGCCAATGATATCTTTCAGGAGACATTCGTGAAAG
Source organism: bacterium (assembly GCA_963637655.1). Classification (GTDB taxonomy): domain Bacteria; phylum Bacteroidota; class Bacteroidia; order Bacteroidales; family Bacteroidaceae; genus Prevotella. Next base: position 27,919 of record CAVHOL010000001.1, read on the forward strand.
TCATTACCAGGTTGCAAGAAGGGCGTTATACCTCAAGCGGAAAGTTTGGGGCTTGGATTATGCGCATTGCCCATAATGTTGTTATGGACTGGTATCGTGAGCAGAAATCGGAAAAAATCATTGAAGCGACTCCAAACAACGATTTGTCGAATATAAGCAACAATTATGTAGTCGGCAGCGTCGAAAGCCGTTATGTGAATGAGCAGGTGTTGCGTGATGTGCGCAAACTCCTTGACAATCTGCCTGCCAATCAGCGAGAGGTCGTCTTTATGCGTTATTATCAGCAGTTGTCCTTTAAGGAGATTGCGGAAATGACGGATGTAAGCATCAATACTGCGCTGGGCCGTATGCGATACGCCATACTCAACCTCCGCCGTATGGCCAAAGGCCACGGCGTCGGGTTGCAGTTGGCATGTGTGTGAAAATCCTTTTCAGGGCGCGGCATCACGGATGTGCGATTCCGTCATAGCCTTTTCATTTGGGCTATTGTTTGTATGGGATTCTCCGATTTGAAGATATAGTTTCCGCTCACCAATACATCCGCTCCTGCTGCTACGAGCAGTGGGGCGGTTTTTTCATTTACTCCGCCATCTATCTCTATGAGTGGCTTTTTGCCGTTGGACTGATTGATGAGATTTTTCAGGCGTTTGACTTTAACCAGAGTGTTTTCAATGAACTGTTGACCTCCAAATCCAGGATTTACTCCCATCAGCATGACAAGATCGACATCATTGATGATGTCTTCAAGAAGGGAAACTGGAGTGGAAGGGTTTAGCGTGACACCGGACATCATGCCTGCTTCATGTATTTGCTGAAGAGTTCTGTGTAGATGTGTGCAAGCCTCGTAGTGTACATTCATGATTTTTGCCCCTAAGTCCGCCACTTGGTTGATATACCGTTCTGGCTGCACAATCATCAGATGTACGTCCAAGGGTATTTTGCACAATTTTGTAACTGATTTCAAAACTGGAAATCCGAAGGATATGTTGGGGACGAAAACTCCGTCCATTACATCGCAATGCAGCCAATCGGCTTCGCTCCGGTTCAGCAATTCGATATCGTGCTTCAAATCGGAAAAATTGGCTGACAGTAGTGAGGGGGATACCAGTATCTTATTATTGTCTGTCATATCTTTAACGTGCTCAGTTCAGGCAATATGATGTATTGTATCCGTTTTTCTTTATTACTCTGTAGGTGTAGGCTATCTGGCGGATGATGCTGAGGGTCTGCTCGGAAGGCCTTGATTCTTCTGTGGTAAAATACTTCATAGGCTAATTCTCTTTTATTTATAGAACGTAGAGTGTAGGCCTTTATTACATTTCGGGGAAAAGATTTTTTACCCTGTTTGCCGTGATGGAAATATGAAGTGTTGTGAAGAATGGTTTTGGGGAGTCAGATTGTTTTGTTTTGAATGTTTTTTTGTAAGTTTGTATTTACAGATGTATTCAAAAATTTCTATAGACTATTATGAAAATAAGAATTACCGGTCTGCCTGTACGGGATATATCGGAAGTCATGAACTCCGGATGTGTACATTGTGTCTGTTTGAATTTTATTTCTGACTCTCCTGAGTGTATTCAAACGGTATCTACAGGTGTCGGCTGTATGCCGGATGCAGCTCCGCGGATTCATCTTGGCAATGGTGCAGACGTGTTTTATAAAAGGCCTCAATTTGTTGGCATGTTCGACAATGAAATGGCGCAAAGCATCATAGCGCGTATCCAATTGTTTCATTTGGATGGCATACAATTCCAGGGCGATGCCAGTCCTATATTGTTGGATAATCTTCGGAGAACGCTTGTCCCTGACATTTGTCCGGAAATGGCAATCATGAAGTATGTATCCGGTGATCCTCAGCAGATGGAGGCGCAGTGTCGAAAGTACGGAGAATGTGTTGATGCCTTCCTGTTGGATGGCTATTCGGACGTCGCCGTATTACATACCTTGCGTTTTCTTGGCATGAACGCGGGCAAGAGTATCGATGTGCCCTTTTATGTACGTGTCGCTCCCGATGTAAGGCGTATTGTGTCGTGCCTGAACCAAATTTCCCATTCCCGATTCGCAGGCATAGATATCGATTTTTCCCTCTCTGACTGCGCCGGCGATGTTCTCTCCATACTTCGCGATCTTAGCGGGAAGCTCTGAAAGACTCCATATTGGCATATCTTCTTTTCATCAATCGTACGTAAATGTTTCGTAGCCATAAGTTGTGTGTGGCTACGAAGCTGAGCCCTATGACCATCATGGTAATGTATGTCCAGGTCTCGCTTAAAAATGTTTGCAGAAGCGATACCATTATCATGGGAATGGCAAAGTTGGCCAATTCTGCGACCAATTGCATGTAATTGTTTTCAATGTTGCTCTTGCTGATGAATTTTGTGTTCAATGGGGTTGTCTGCTTGTTGTAGATCGCCATCTGGAACAAAACGAAATATTGAAATCCCATGGTGAAGACCATGAAAGACAGGAGCATGAGAAATGACCATTTCCCGGCAAAGACGGCAGGTAGGGTCAAAAGAAATGGAATAACCAACAATATGGCGTATGTGATGTATTTTGCTCTGAGCAGGGTCAAGATGTTCTCCTTTCTTGTCATCAGACAATCCATATAGTTGCCCTCATTGCACATAATCCGGGCAAGCAACATCACCCCGTAGATAAGAAAATTGTAGATGCACAGGAAATGGGTCATGAAAGTGTTGTCGTATATGTCGCTGAAGGTTGTGGCCATACTGAAAATTGCGATAACGACGGTTGCAAAAACGAACGTCTTCCGGGGATTTTTGTTGCGAAGGAGTAATTTCGTTTCCAATTGTATATATTGTCCGGTCTCTCCGTATTTTTCCAAAAAGGAGAAATGTAAAGTGGAGTGGGGAGATGAGCTGGTACTGCTTTTGCCCAGCTCTTGCATGACATGGGCGTATTGTATGTTTCTGTTGATGAATGCCATCGACAACAGTATAACGGCTGCGACAAGGACGACGGTTGCGTCTCCGTTGGACAGACGTGTGCCCATTTGTGCATAGAAATCGAATGTCTGGCCAAAATCTCCCGGATGCAGGATGAGGGACGGCGAGAATACGGCGATGTAAACAAGGATAGGCAGCAGCCAGTACCACATGGTGCCATTTACCAATGTTCTTACAATTGCATACCATTGGCTGTTGGCCATAAAGAGAAACAAAAACAAGAACATCGTCTCTATCGTGACAACGAGGCCGTGGCTGAAGACTATCGACATGATACCGTAGGGTATCAGCATGGCAAACCACACAAGGTTGCCGCTGCTGAAGACAGACCTTATTACAAATGCATTGATGCAGGCGTATCTTCGGATGGGCAGCAACACGTATGGCTTTATCATTTGAGCTGGCGTCTGCTGAATTGAAAATCGTACGGCAAAGTCAAAAGCCAGAAGAAACGGTGTTGTGCCGCAGATGAATTCAACTGGTGTCATTGTTCTCATGCTGTTGGCAACCAGCGCAAGCATGATGGCGAAGAAGATGAGGTAGAAGACCACAAGAGAAGACACGAACCACAAAATGTACTTTGCGATTTTGTTTTGTGAGAAGTTGACGCTCCTGCTTTCTGCCAATTTCCGGTGCCTTCTCAGTTCTTTGTATATTTGTAGCCTGTTCATCGTGTAGGTGTCTGAAAACGTCTTTTCTGCTTGTAGTACTATCTCAAGTCTATGATTTCTGCGGAAGGAAACTCTTTTGAATTGAAGGTGAATATGTTGTCAGCAAGTGTTTTTGTCTTGAAATTGGAGATGGATATGGTCGTCCACTCTTTTCCCTTTCTCAATTTTACCATCGATGGCGTGTAATTGGAGGATACGTAAATGTACATTTCCTCAATTCCGTTTTTTTTGTTTTGTGCAGTGAGATGCACAATGTTTGTCTTGCCTGACGTTTTCATACTCATATCATATCCGGAACGGTAGATGTTGATGAATGTGTAGGGGTTCATCGTCATCTGGCTGGCTTTATTAGGGGTGCTGACGTTTACTTCATCATTCTTTTTGGTGTAAGTCCATTGGGTCTTGCCGTTATACCATACTATGATTTGCGGAGTGCGGGCCTGGAACTTGTTCCCTTTGATGGATATCGTTCCGGAGACACTGCCGGTTTTTGCTGTTGACAATGTGAAATTGGCGGAGGCCCCATCTTTGTTGCCTAATACTTTCGCAGTCTTGTCAAGAATGGATTTTGCCTTTGCCGCATTCTGGGCGTAGATACCTGTGACGGACAATGCGGCGAGTATGATGCTCAAAAGGATTTTTCTCATGATGCTTCTTTTCTTTTTGAATTTCTATCTTCTCATCTGTTGCAGGATGGCAGCCAATTGGTTCTCGTCGGCAATCAGTACCTCACGGGGTTTGGCCCCATGGGCAGCTCCTACGATGCCGGCTTGCTCGAGTTGGTCCATTAGTCGGCCTGCTCTGTTGTAGCCTATTGAGAAACGGCGTTGCACCATACTGGTACTGCCCTGTTGGGTTGTGACTATGGAGCGGGCCGCTTCTTCAAACAGGGGGTCGAGGGTTCCCATGTCACCGTTGTTTCCTCCTGCTGACGAGGCGTTTCCACCATTGTCATCGCTGGCTGGCTCGGGAAGTTCCATGGGCTCCGTCGGTCCGGGCTGGTGGCTGATGTATTCGTTGATGGCCTCTACCTCCGGGGTGTCTACAAAGGCGCACTGTACACGTACCGGATCGGGTTCCTTGCCGTTGAGTATGAGCATGTCGCCGCGGCCTATCAGCTGGTTGGCGCCTGCACGGTCCAAAATCGTGCGTGAGTCAATCATTGCGCTGACCTTGAAGGCCATACGTCCGGGGAAATTGGCTTTTATGTTGCCGGTAATGATACTTGTGGTCGGGCGCTGTGTGGCGATGACCATGTGTATACCGACGGCACGGGCCAACTGGGCGATACGGGCGATAGGACCCTCCACTTCTTTTCCTGCTGTCATGATAAGGTCGCCGAACTCATCAATGACGACAACGATATACGGCATATAGTCATGCCCTTTGGTCAAGTCGAGCTTGTGGTTGACGAACTTCTCGTTGTATTCTTTCACATTGCGGACGCCGGCCATTTTGAGCAAGTCGTATCTGTGGTCCATCAGAGTGCAAAGACTCTTGAGGGTGCGTACAACCTTGGTGACGTCGGTGATGATCGGCTCCTCGTCATTCTCCGGCAGTGAGGCCATGAAGTGTTCTGCAATGGGCAAGTAAACACTGAATTCCACTTTCTTCGGGTCGATGAGCACAAATTTCAGTTCGTTGGGATGCTTCTTGTAGAGCAGGGACGTGATGATGGAGTTCAGTCCGACAGATTTTCCCTGTCCGGTAGCTCCGGCAACAAGCAGATGCGGGATTTTTGCCAAATCTACCATGTATACCTCGTTGGTTATCGTTTTTCCGATAGCAACGGGGAGGTCGTACTTCGTTTCCTGGAATTTCTTGGTATTGAGAATACTTTCCATCGAAACGATTTTGGGCTTTCGGTTGGGCACCTCAATGCCGATGGTTCCTTTTCCCGGTATAGGCGCAATGATGCGAATGCCCAAAGCGCGGAGGCTTAGTGCAATATCGTCTTCCAAGTTTCTGATTCTCGATATCTTTACACCAGGTGCAGGGGTGATCTCGTAGAGGGTGATGGTAGGGCCAATGGTCGCTTTGATTTCGCGTATATCAATGCCGAAACTCTTCAATACTTTGACAATCTGCTCGTTGTTGGCTTTTATCTCTTCCATGTCAACGATAGGTTTGCTGTCGTTGTCGTATCTTTTGAGCAGATCAAGTGTAGGATATTTGTATCTTGTATAGGGCTCTTTGGGATTGATGGGTGTGTGGATGTCTGACTCTTCTGCCACGGTTTTGCTGTCCGATTTGTCGTCTTCTCGCATTACAGATACTTTGAGCTGGCTTTCCGAAGGCTCTTTGCTCTTTTTTGCAGGTGCTTCAGTGGCTGCATCCAACACTACAGTACCCATATCGATTGTCGTTTCGGGTTGAGGAGTTTCGGACTCGTCGGTATCACTCGAAACGACTTGTGTCGTGACATCGTCGGAGGTATTGTCACTTTCTTCTGTACCTTGTGGGTTGGTGATGGTCACCTTTATTTTGTTGGTCAGATATTTGACTGGGTTCATGGATTTTTGGATGACGCTCATCGTGTGTGAACTCACTATGACCATAAAGATAATGCCGGTAAGCAGCAATATCGCCATTAGTCCCGGAGGGCCCATGGTGTTTTCCAAACGTTGAACGCAGTATAGTCCATGGTCCCCGCCTGGATTGTATATGCATTCGGACATGACGGGGGCAAGAAATTTGGCAAAGGCCACAGATGTCCAAAACATCACGAATGCCATATAGAAGAAACATTTAGTCAGGTTGATGGTATAAATCCTCATCAGCTTTAGCCCGGCAACTGCAAAAAACAATGGAATGATGAATGCCGGTAATCCGAAACATTCTTTTATCAATACGTAACTGACGATTGCTCCTGTACTCCGTCCGTAGTTTTGGAATATACGTTCGTTGTTGCTCCAGTCTCCTGGACGCAATTGCTCCAGCAAACTTTGGTCCGCTTGTCCTGTACGGATAAATGAAACCATGGCGATGATGGCGTATATGGAAAATATCAGGAGTATTATTCCGAGAATAAAATCCGTTTTTTTACTATTCAATATGTTTTTCAGGCCGAACGTCTCACTGGCTTTCTTTTGTTTGCGTTCTGGTTTCTTGCGTGCCATCTTGTAGTGCTTATGTTTTGTTTAGAGAATCGTATACCTGTGGCTGGTCTTTTTATGTTTCCCATTTTCTGTCTTTCCTTTTCTGGACCAATGATAAAATGGGCATTTTCTACAGGATACCTATACTGCAAAATTACATATTTTGCATGAAACGGCCAAACCGTATGTTCCGTATTTGACGATTGTAGAATTGCTGCTTTATCTGTGATTTTGTACAGAGGCCTTGTACGGCCACTACAAAGGCCTTGTACTGTCGCTACAAGGCCCTTGTACGGTCACTACAAGGCCTTTGTACGGTTGCTACAAGGCCCTTGTAGAATTTGATGGGAGCAGATATTGCGTGGATGTATGGGATAGCTTGCTTTTAAGCTTATTTTTGTATGTCTGCTTGTTTGCGTTTTTGCCGGGTCAGGATATGTCCGCATGTGTAGTAGAGTACAAGCATCAACCATATGTCGACGTATTCAAAAATGAGACTTGAGAGTGTTGCCAGAAAAAATGCCAATACTGGAAAATATGTAGGCAAACTGTTGGCATCGCCTAATGTTATGCCGTATAGATTGAGATCACTGGCAAGGAACAGTACGGCCGACGGACTGAAAACAATGCAATAGGCGATGCCTGTCAATATGCCGCATACAAACAATACGGAAAAGAGGTATCCCCAATTCTTCCATCCGGTCTTGTATGCTTTGCGGAATATGTATGAGAATGGGATTTTGGAATTTATGAGGTATTGGGTACTGGCGAATGAGAAAGGAAGGGCCAGGGCGATGAGTATGATAAATACGGTTCCAGTCAAGCACTTGATGATGACTGGTATTGAACCGTGTCCTTCCAAATGCCCGTGGACCAAGGTGGTACAGGCGTACGAAAAACCTGTACAGCATAGTGCAATTATGCCAATCAATATGACGGACAGAAAAACGACCGACAGGTTTCGGACATAATTTCTCTTGGGCGGCTCTCCATTGAGCATGCCATACATTTTAGCCCGAAATAGAATGTATACGAAAATGGACAGGATAAAAGAAGCGGAGGCGATACTGACAAATGTCAACAGTTTGTGTGGCGACATTGTTGCAAGGTCTGGACTTGATAGAAGGCCCGTGGGGACGTTGGACAATATCGCGGCTATGAGAGCCGGAATCCATGTCTTGCGAAATATCTTTGCCGCATTCTTGCTATAATAGTCAAATGCAGCGCGTATGCAGCTGGTTGTGCTGCGTTCTTTGTTGAACAGTTCGTCTTCCATTGTTCTTCTTTTGGTTTTCGGTGATTGTCGATATTCGTCCGTATCGGCCATTTAGAAGTTCATGCCCCTTCTGAATTCGGAACATACGATGGCTGTCGCGACGGCTACATTGAGACTGTCTGCAGTAGGCCTTCCCGGTGGGAAATTGGGTATGCGCAATCTCCGGTTTACCTTGGCCCTGATGGCAGGAGAGATGCCTTTCCCCTCGTTTCCCATGATGATGATGCCATTGGAAGTCAGTTGTTGGGAATAAATGTTTTCTCCGTCAAGCAATGTGCCGTAAGCAGGAAAGTCCGGTGGCAACTTGGACAATACTTCTGACAAATCTGCATAAGTCGTATGGATACGTGCAATGCTTCCCATTGTGGCCTGTACTACTTTGGGATTGTATATGTCTGCGGTGTCCGGACTGCAGACAATGTTGGTTATACCAAACCAGTCTGCTATTCTTATTATGGTCCCGAGGTTTCCGGGGTCTTGTACCCCGTCAAGAAATATGGACAATGTGTCTTGTAGAGGAATTTCTTCGTGCTCAATTCCATTTTGGGGAAATACGGCCATGACGTGTTGGGGGTGCTGCAGGAAACTGACTTTGCGCAGCTCCTCTTCGCTTACCTCTATGATCTCGTCTGCGGGAATAGGTGCGCTGTTGTGGCTTAGCCATTCGTGCGTTGCCAATAACGTCTTTGCGCGCACAACCTCCAGCAGGTCATGCACGACTTTAGGCCCCTCTGCTACAAACAATCCGGTTGTCTGGCGATTTTTTTTCAGTTCCAGTGCCCGTATGGTTTTTATCTTGTTTTTGCTGAGCATCTCACGTCATTTTATGTACAAAGTTACAATATTAATCCATTAAATTCGTATCTTTGCAAATAAATTAAAACATATTGGATATTATTAATTTGCCCAACCGTCAACGCAAAACCCGCTATTGCTGCCTTGTGGTTGTTGTCCTTGTAATGTTTGGATTGATGTCTTGCTCGTCTTCCAAATTTATTCCGGATGGCGGCTACTTGCTGAAACGTGTTGAGATATGTTGTGACGACAAAGACATCGCCACGTCCTCACTTGAACCATATATTCGCCAAAAGGCGAATTCCAAATGGTTTTCCCTATTTAAGATACCTCTTGGCATATATGATATGTCAGGGCGCGATTCGACAAAGTGGATCAACCGTACGTTGCGCCATATGGGTGAGGCGCCTGTGATTTATGATTCGGTACTTGCCGCCAGGTCGTCGAGTAATCTGAGCGAGGCGTTGCAGAATATGGGATACCTCAATGCCACGACACGTTACCGTCTGGAAACCAAAGACCGGAAGGCAACCGTCACGTATGACATAAGTGCGGGCGTGCCATATAGTATGGGTGTCATAAAATATGTGATTGCCGATTCTCTTGTCAATGTAGTTCTGCGTGAAAACCATTGGGAAAAGGATTGCCTAAAACCAGGGATGCTTTTTTCCATCGACAATTTGGAGGGTGAGCGCAAGCGTATTACGCAAATACTGACGAACAATGGATATTTCCGTTTCAATAAGGATTTCATCAAGTTTGATGCCGATTCTTGCCAGGGTAACCATACGGTAAATCTTGTTGTCAGACTGGCCAAATACAAACCCAGCAACAATAGTGCGGAACGTAATCATCCGCGGTATCTTGTGCGGAACATTCAGTATTTGGGCGAAGACAGTGCAAGGATACATTTGCGTCGAAGGGTGCTTGAAAACAACACTGCCATAAAAGAAGGCAAACCGTTCAGTGCTGACGCTTTGCAGAATACTTATAACAATTTTGCGAAGCTGCAGGCCGTCCGTTTTACCAATATCCATTTTGAGGAATTGCCGGACACGGCATTGCTTGATTGTAAGATTCAGATCAGTACCAACAAACCCAGTACACTCTCTTTTCAGCCCGAAGGCACCAATACAGCAGGCGATCTTGGCGCTGCTGCATCACTGACCTACGAAAACAGAAACTTGTTTCGCGGCAGTGAATTGTTGAGCATTCAGGTGCGTGCCGCTTTTGAGGCGATCAAGGGCCTTGAGGGATATCTGAACCAGAATTATGTGGAGTATAATGTAGAAACGAAATTGACCTTTCCGCGCATCATCGCTCCGTTTTTGTCGAAATCGTTCCGGCGTAGGAGCAATGCACGTTCAGAATTGCTTTTCAGTTACAATTTGCAGAATCGACCGGAATTTCATCGGCGAGTCACAACGGGCGCATGGAGATACCGCTGGAGCGAGCCCCATCATCATTCGCACTATCGTCTGGATCTTATCGACATGAACTATGTTCATATGCCATGGATTTCCGAGTCGTTCAAGAATGACTATCTTGACAATGCAACGACCCGTAATGCCATATTGCGATATAATTATGAAGACCTTTTTATTATGAAGACAGGCGCGTCTGTCACCTACAACAATGGAAAGCGGGCGCTGAAGGCCAATATTGAGTTGGGAGGCAATGTGCTCAGTCTGATAGCGCATGCTGCCAAACTTGGAAAGAACAGTGACGGACAGTATACTTTGTTTAATATCGCCTTTGCCCAATATGTGAAGGCCGATTTCGATTATTCGCGTCTTGTCTCCTTTGACCCAAAGAATGCATTGGCCTTTCATTTCAATTTCGGTGTGGCATACCCTTATGGGAACAGCCGTATCCTGCCTTTCGAAAAGCGCTATTTCTCGGGCGGCGCCAATTCTGTGAGAGGGTGGAGCGTCCGGGAATTGGGGCCTGGAAAATTCAGGGGAACAGACGGCCGTATCGATTTTATCAATCAGACGGGTGACATGAAGTTGGACCTCAATTTGGAGTACAGGACGTTTTTGTTCTGGAAATTCAATGGAGCCGTATTTATAGATGCCGGAAATATATGGACTTTGCGCAAATATGATGATCAACCGGGAGGACAATTCAAGGTGAATGAATTTTACAAGCAGTTGGCTGCATCGTACGGGTTGGGATTGCGGCTCAATCTTGACTACTTTGTTTTGCGCCTTGATTGTGGTATGAAGGCGGTCAATCCGGCCTACGAGACAAGCAAAGAGCATTTCCCCATCATCCATCCGTCGTTTGGCCGTGACTTGTCAGTGCATTTTGCGGTGGGGTTGCCGTTTTGATGAAGTCCCGGAAATATATAAGAGCAATACGTAGGCGTGGTATACGTATTGCTCTTCGGGGTATAATATATCTACTGTATTAAGGCGTGTTCTAAAAATTCCACGCATTATCAAAATATTTTTTGACGGGTGTGCTCTTTGTGTCTTTTTGTTTTTATCCGACATCTTTTTCGTCCTTCTTCAGTCGCATAGCCCGCTATGCTCCTTCAGAAAGACAGAAAAATCTGCTCGGCTAAAATTCAAAAATCCATCAAAGGCAATTTTTAGAACCCGCCTTAACGTACTTATTCTTCAATCTCGGAGAGTTCGAGCCATCTCATGCTTTTCTCGTCGAGCTCTTCTTTGATGATAGGGAGCCGTTTGCTTTTTTCGGTCAGCTGGTCAACGCTGAGTGTACCGCTGCACAATTCTTCCTCTATCTGCTTTTGCTCTTCTTCGAGTGAGGCGATGTCTTTCTCCAATTGTTCGAATTCCCGCTTTTCCTTGAAGGTCATTTTCCGGCGCTGGTCATTGCGGTAATTTTTCTTTTCCCGCTTGGCGTCAGCACTTTGTGGCTTCTCTGCGTTGTTGCTTGCCAATTTTTGCCATTCGCGATATTGGGTGTAGTTGCCAGGGAAATCCTTGACTTCTCCCATCCCTTTGAATACAAGTAAGTGGTCAACGATCTTGTCCATGAAGTACCGGTCGTGGCTGACGATAATGACACAACCGGGAAAGTCTTGCAGATACTCTTCAAGTACTTGCAAGGTGGGAATGTCAAGGTCGTTGGTAGGTTCGTCCAATACAAGAAAATTGGGATTGCGCATAAGCACGGTGCACAAGTACAGTTTTCTGCGCTCTCCACCACTCAATTTGTATACATAGTCGTGCTGCTGCTCTGGTGTAAACAAAAACTGTTGCAGCAATTGGCTTGCAGTGATATGGTTTCCGCTACCCATATCTATGTAGTCGGCAATGGCGGTTATCACGTCGATAACTTTCTGCTGTTCGTCGAAAGCCATGCCTTCTTGCGAAAAATATCCGAATTTTACGGTCTCGCCGATATCGAACTTTCCGGTGTCCGGATGTTCAATGCCTAAAAGAAGTTTGATGAAGGTGGACTTCCCTGCACCATTGCTTCCTACAATTCCCATCTTCTCGTATCTGCTGAAATTGTAGTAAAAGTCTTTTAAAATGACATTGTTGTCATCCCACTTTTTTGAAACATATTGGCATTCGAATATTTTTGATCCGATGTATACGTTTTTGGATTTCAGACGGATCTGTCGCTCTTCGATACGCTGTCTGGCTTTAGCTTCCAACTCGTAGAATGCGTCTTCCCGGTAGCGCGCTTTATGGCCGCGTGCCTGTGGCATGCGCCGCATCCACTCCAACTCTTTGCGATACAGGTTGTTGGCCTTTGCTATTTCTGCTTTTGCATTGTCAAGACGTGCCTGACGTTTGTCTATGTAATATTCGTAATTGCCGTTGTAGGTGTAGATGGTGTTGTTGCCAAGCTCAAGGATGACATTGCATACTCTGTCAAGGAAATATCGGTCGTGTGTGACCATCAGCAGTGTTTTGTTGCCTCTGTTGAGATACCCTTCCAACCACTCGATCATCTCAAGGTCCAGATGGTTGGTGGGCTCGTCAAGGATGAGCAGATCGGGTTCTGTGATAAGTACATTAGCCAATGCGACACGTTTCTGCTGACCGCCACTGAGCTGCCCCATCGGCTGGTTGAGGTCGTTGATGCGAAGCTGGGTGAGTACCTGCTTGGCTCTCAATACTTTGTCTTCTTCGCCATGATGGTTGAAGCATGCGTCAAGAACCGACTCCTTTGGGTCGAACCGTGGCGTCTGTTCCAATATTCCGACCTTAAGGTCGCGTTTGAATATGATGCTTCCTGAATCAGCGCTTTCGTGTCCTGAAATGATAGACAGTAGGGTGGATTTTCCTGTCCCGTTTTTGGCTATCAGTCCGACGTGCTGACCTTCAGAAATCGAGAAAGATATATTCTGAAACAACCGGTGTGCCCCGAATGCTTTCGACAGGTTTTGAATGTCTAAATACGGCGTCATAAGTGATCGGTTATTCTTTTTCCTCAGCAAGACTGCTGTTCACTTGCTCTATGTATGTGAGGAGCTCTTCGCGTCCCAACTTCGTCTCTGAACTGGTAATGAAGTAGGGCGGAAGCTCTTCCCATGTCTCCTTCAGCTTGTTCATCCAGGATACGGCATTGTTCTTGACTTTCCCGGCAGCCAATTTGTCAGCTTTTGTGAATACAATCGCAAAGGGTATGCTGCTTTCTCCCAGCCAATTGATAAAGTCCGTGTCTACGGCCATAGGATCGTGGCGAAGATCGATGAGTACAAAGACGTTGATAAGCTGCTTGCGTTGTAGAATATAGGAATTGATCATTTGTGTCAACTTTTTTTGGACACTTTTTGACCGTTTTGCAAAACCGTAGCCCGGGAGGTCTACGAGATACCATTCATTGTTGATGATGAAATGATTGATCAGCAATGTCTTGCCTGGAGTCGCTGATGTCTTGGCCAATCCTTTGTGGTTGCACAACATGTTGATAAGACTCGATTTCCCGACATTTGACCTTCCGATGAAGGCATATTCGGGTTTGATATCATTGGGGCATTGGCTGAGCGTGGCAGATGAAGTCGTAAATTCCGATCTCTTGATTTCCATATTCTGCAGTTGTGATATTTCTTATGAAAATGATTTTCCTTTTGCAAACTTACGCAAAAAAAATGAGACCGAACTTCTCTTTTGTCAAAAAAGCCTTGTTATACCAACTTTATTCCGTACTTTTGCATTAGGGTGTGGATTGTCGGCTGCAAGTGCGTGGATGTTCCAAACGAATGGACTTGCGCGGTCTGTCCACTTAAATGCCTTTACATGATTATCCAATGAAAACGATTGTAATACTATTTGTTTCTGCCATTTGCTCTTGTTGTGTTGCTATGGCAGACAATGACTATCCCACTATTGCTCCAACTGCGACTTTTGTTACCGATGAAGGAGAATCTGTGGAAACAAGTTATTCGGGATCAGCGCCTTTGCTTGCACGTTTCGCTGCCAATCCTGCAAATGTCGGAGCGTGGACTCCGCATTATGAATGGAGATTTACCAAAGACGCGGAGAGTACTCCCTATCTTATTCGGTACGAGGAAAATACAGAGTATACGTTCACTCAGGCCGGGTCGCATCGCATAGTTCTCTATGCCGTATTTGTACAAGGCAACGACACCGTGGCTTATACCGACGATTATTGGAATGAGACAGGGCCTATTTCCGTTTCAATCTCTGAAAGCAAACTCGAAATGCCTAATGCTTTCTCGCCGAATGGTGACGGAATCAACGATGTGTACAAGGCCAAATCAGGTTATCAGAGCATTGTCGAATTCCATGCTACCATCTACAATCGCTGGGGACAGAAACTCTATGAGTGGACAGACCCGGCTGGCGGTTGGGACGGAAAGTACAACGGACATGACGTGAAGCAAGGCGTATATTTCGTACAAGTGAAGGCCAAAGGTGCAGACGGCCGCAGATTTAACATCAAGAGGGATGTAAATTTGCTTAGAGGATATACGGAAGGAACTACCAGTAATCAGTAAACTGGAAACAATGCAGGATGACAATGAAAGATGACAATATAAATGTATGGGGGGCGCGTGTCCACAACCTTAAGAATATTGACGTGACAATACCTCGTCATAGTCTTACCGTAATAACAGGACTAAGCGGCTCTGGCAAATCCTCCTTGGCTTTCGATACGATTTATGCAGAAGGGCAGAGACGGTATATAGAAACCTTCTCTGCTTATGCAAGAAATTTTCTCGGTGGAATGGAACGTCCGGATGTTGATAAAATAACTGGACTGAGTCCTGTTATTAGTATTGAACAGAAGACGACGAACAAAAATCCGCGTTCGACGGTCGGTACAACAACAGAAATATACGACTATCTTCGTCTCTTGTATGCACGTGCTGGAGTAGCGTACAGTTATGCGACCGGTGAGCGGATGGTGAAATATACGGAAGAAAGAATTCTCGAGATGATAAAGTCTGACTATATGGGACATCGCATCTTTATATTGTCGCCTGTTGTCAGACAACGGAAAGGACACTATCGGGAACTGTTTGAAAGCCTGCGCCGGAAAGGTTTCCTCTATGTACGTGTGGACGGGGAAATGCTGGAGATTACCAGGGGAATGAAGACCGACCGCTACAAAAACCACAACATTGAGGTTGTGATAGACAAACTGCTTATGTCCAAGGACAATGACGAGCGACTGAGAAAAACGATCTCGGTCGCTATGCGGCAGGGTGACGGTCTGATCATGATTCTGGACAAAGAGACCGGTGAAGCAAAGCATTTCTCTAAACGGCTCATGTGCCCGACTACTGGCATGGCCTACAAGGATCCGGCTCCCAATATTTTTTCGTTCAATTCTCCCGAAGGTGCTTGTCCGCGATGCAAAGGCTTGGGGAATGTCAATGAAATAGATTTGAAAAAGGTTATTCCGGATGACAACCTTTCCATCCATGCTGGAGGAATAGTGCCTTTGGGCAAGTACAAGAATCAAATGATATTTTGGCAGATCGATTCAATTCTGTCAAAGTATGGTTGTACTCTGAAAAGCCCCATTCGTGAAATTCCAGAGGAAGGACTGAATGAAGTTCTGTACGGGTCTCTTGAAAATGTACGCATCAGCAAGGACCTGGTGCATACGTCAAGCGATTATTTTCTGGCTTTCGATGGGGTGATCAAGTATCTGCGGACTGTTATCGAGAACGACGATTCTGCAAGTGGACAGAAGTGGGCTGACCAATTCTTGGCAACGTGTGAATGTCCGGAATGCCATGGCCAACGGCTTAACAGAGAGTCTTTGTCTTTCAGAATCGGAGACAAGAATATATCACAGTTGGCTTCAATGGATATCAAGCAACTGTATGAATGGTTGGAAAATGTAAATAAGGACTTTGATGACCGTCAGCAGCGTATAGCAGAAGAGATATTGAAAGAAATAAGGACACGGTTGAAATTTCTGTTGGATGTAGGTCTTGACTATCTTTCACTCAACCGTCAGTCTGCCTCGTTGTCTGGTGGTGAAAGCCAACGTATACGTTTGGCAACGCAGATTGGGTCACAGCTGGTCAACGTGCTTTATATATTGGACGAACCTAGTATTGGTCTTCACCAGCGTGACAATGAACGGCTCATACACTCTTTGAAGGAGTTGAGAGACCTCGGCAATACTGTAATCGTTGTGGAGCATGACAAGGATATGATGTTGTCTGCAGACTATATTGTCGATATCGGTCCGAGGGCTGGCAGTGAAGGGGGTGAAGTCGTGTTTCAAGGTACTCCGCAGCAGATGCTTCATGAACATACAGTAACAGGCGAATATCTTGCAGGTATACGGAATATAGCCGTTCCTGCTCAGCGGCGGAAAGGAAATGGCCATTGCCTGAGTATCTGTGGGGCCACGGGCAACAACTTGAAGAGTGTGGACTTGTCTTTGCCGCTTGGTTGTCTGGTCGTTGTTACAGGGGTCAGCGGTTCTGGAAAATCTACACTCGTCAACGAAACGCTATATCCGCTATTGAGCCGGCATTTTTACCGGTCATTGAAAAAGCCAATGCCATATACCTCTATCGAGGGATTGGAGTATTTGGATAAAGTTGTCAATGTCGACCAGTCACCGCTTGGTCGGACTCCGCGGTCAAATCCTGCCACATATTCTGGTGTGTTCTCTGATATCCGTTCCTTGTTTGTCGCCCTTCCGGAATCGAAGATAAGGGGGTACAAACCCGGTCGATTCTCGTTTAATGTGCGGGGCGGACGTTGCGAGACATGTGGTGGAAATGGATACAAAACCATCGAAATGAATTTCTTGCCGGACGTCATGGTCCCATGTGAGACGTGTCATGGTAAACGCTATAACCGCGAAACTCTTGAGGTAAGGTATAAAGGGAAAAGCATTGCGGATGTTCTGGATATGACCGTGAACCAGGCCGTGGAATTTTTTGAAAATGTACCTTCTATCCTTCATAAGATCAAAACAATGCAAGATGTAGGCTTGGGGTACATCAGGCTCGGTCAACCGTCAACGACATTGTCTGGAGGTGAGAGCCAACGGGTGAAACTGGCCGCAGAACTCAGCAAGCGTGATACAGGAAATACCTTGTATATACTTGACGAACCGACAACGGGACTTCATTTTGAGGATATACGTATATTGATGGACGTATTGCAGAAATTGGTCGACAAGGGAAATACCGTTGTGGTAATAGAGCATAATTTGGATGTCATAAAACTTGCAGACTACATTGTGGATATGGGGCCTAATGGCGGCCGTGAAGGAGGACAAATACTTGTGGCCGGCACTCCTGAGGAGGTTGCCGCAAGCGGAAAGGGACATACTTCCCATTTCTTGAAAGCCGAGCTGTCAATATCAAAGGTCAGCGAGTAGTTTGTTGTTCAGCGCCTGTACAAAAGAAGCCAAAGAAATCAGAATTTTGTACGTCTGTTTTTTTGGCTTCTTTATAGCTTTATATATCGTAGCTACCGGCTTATTCTATGATTTTTGTCATATTGAATTCAGAAATAAGCCCATTGGGGTCGATTTTTGTCTTGATACGGTATGTTATCTCTTCCGTTGTTCCGTCTATACGCTCTATTGTTTGGGTAGTGGAGCAAACGGTATCATATTCGTAACTGTCTTCACCGATTTCCTTTTTGTCAATGGTGTAGTCGGGGAGAATGTTCCATTTCATTGCAGCGATGTCATTCTTGTATATCTTCTTGATGAAGGTGGCGACATCGCTTCTTGAGGCATTTGTCTTTCCCAAAAACGACGTGAGCAGTGGACTGGTTACTGTCGGCAGCGAAGAGATGTCCTTGTTTTCAATACATTGGAAGAAACCTTGAATGACATTGCGTACCATTTCTTTTTCCTCCGGTTGTACAGTCTGTGCATTGAGAGATTTCATTTTTGTATCGGCGTCACCCGTGTGTTCACCGTCGGGATGCTCCTTTATGTAGTTCTCGAATGCTTCTACTGTATTTAGCCCTAAAGCCGAAGCCCAATCAATCGAGTCCAATTTGTGTATTGCTTCAGCCTTGTGTGGCGAATCCGGGTGAGTTCGGATGAATTCCTCAATTGCGGACCGTGAACCGCTTATCATAATATTTGTCCATTCCTTGTCCATTTGGTTCAAAACCATCAGATGGCTCTCAATGGAATCTCTATGCGCTTCTGGCGCATCTGAGAATGAATCCAAATAATTTTGCAGTTCCTCCGGGTCCGAACTGCTCATGGCATGTATATAGGCTTCTTCCTCTCGGTCTGCGTTTGTCTTCGAATGAATGAGGACGGCTGCAGTTGCAATGATGGCAAGTACAATGGCCAAAGCTGCCAATGCAATAATTCTATTGTTGTGGGAGCGCTTAGCGCTTGTTTCTGATACGTCGTGGCTTGTATCACTTGGAGCTTTCGGATCTTTGTTTGTGGAAGAGTCTTGATGCTCGTTGCCCTTGTTGGAAAACTGTGCACTTTGGATGTCCTCTGACGGAGCGTCGCTGCTATCAACGGAAGTGAAAGTGTTTGACGGTTGGTGGCAGACAGGACATTCTGTTTCGCTTTTGAAAAATACTTTTCCACATTTCGTACAAGTAGTAAGATGGTTGGCGATGGCTACACCGCACGATGGACAGTAAGGTGCCTTGTCACTGGTTTGGTGTCCACACTCGGGACATTTTATTATTGCCATTGTTTTTTGTATTTTCGATCACGTATGTTTGTCAATGATGGCGGTATCTTATTTCTCTAAGTCCATGTTTCCCCATAAACCGACTTTTGTCTACATAACCGTTAATTCCGTTAATATGGCCTTTACCTGTATATTGCCACATGAGAATCTCGCGTTCGTCGGATAGTACAGGTTCGCGTGAACTGTATTGCGCAATCATCAGTTTGTACCCGTCAAGTTTTCCCTGTAAGTATTTGTTGTAGAAATTTGTTCCGGTATACAGTAAGGGCTTTTGCTTGTATGCTTTCTCTACCATTTGCAGGAAAGTGAGAAGAGAATCGCAAAAATCGTCAGTAGACAAGCCGCCCTTGGTCTCTACGTCAATCATGGGAATGAGATCTTGGTCATGGGGCTTGCATTGAGCCATGAAGTTTTCCAGTTGCTTGCTCAGTTCTGTTTTGGGCCTGAAAAAATGGTAAGACCCGACTTTCAGACCGTACTTGTGTGCAAGTTCTATATTTGAGACATATTTGGAATCGATGCGGTCTCCGCCTTCGGTCGCCTTCAAGTATACATAGGCCATCTTGGAGTTGTCGCCAATCGCTTCCCAAAAGACTTCTCCTTGATAGTGGCTGAGGTCAATGCCGTGTATGTGAGAACATGTGTCTTCGCATTGTACATAGTCGTCTTGCGCATAGGCTGAAATGGCCGCAATGAGAAATGTGAACAAGGTGCAGAATATTCTCTTTGTTTTCATAAATGCAAAGTTAATAAAAAGCTTATACAGTTTTTATATGGCGTAGATGGTTTTCATGAATATTAACGGCGTATCCCTTCGCTTAGTGTGAGATGATGACTTTTTTATGGTTGATAATATAGATTCCTTTCGGAAGCAAAGCCCTGTTCTTTCCTAAATATATACCGTCGATACTGTAAATCGATTCTTCGGTAGTGTTGCGGTATATGTCGCGGATGGAATTTGCTGTTGTTGAAGATATTTTGAGGTCATCTATGAAGAGCCGGCCTCCTGAAATGATTTCAAACTGATTGTTTCCCGTCGCTTCTACTTCCAAGGTTATGTCGGTCCATTTTTCTGCTTCCAGTTCGTATACGCCCAACATTTCGCCATTGAAGTATATGTCAATGGATTTGTCCTTGCTTGTTGCCCACGGGGCGACACGGAAAGTGGCGGTCGCATTGCCGTCGAAATAAAAAACCGGTGCTTCTATGCTACATGTACCTGTTCCGAAACGGGCACAATGATTGCCTCCGTAGCATTTATAACTGCTCCATCCATCCATGTCTGGGGTGAATGTAGAGGAGGCAATGTTTCCGCTCCAGCGTCCGTCATTGCCGCCTGTTCCCGTACATTTATCAAAAGTCTCGTGTAGGACGATATCTTCATCTTCCGTGTCGGATATAGATGTGGTAATGGGCATACTACATCTGGGAGAAGATGAATAGACCGCGATGCACGTCATGGCAAACAATGCGGTTGACAGATGTCTCTTCATGTGCATCTTGTGTTTTAGAAAGTGTTATTTGTTGGTCTGAAAATATTTGACGCCTCCTTTGACCGTCTTGATCAAAGCCTGGGACGAGTATGTCGCTCCACTGACGGCATCTACTTGCATAGAAGAAACTTCAGTGACGTTTTTGCCGACGAATTTGTCAAGCAATGTTTTGGCGCGCTCGAAGAATTGGGGCGATTCTTGGTTGGGGAGCGATTCTATTTTTATTATCTTGTTGTTGGTGATATATATATTCAGCGGAGTCGCTCCGGCGTAGCCGTGTATTTTTTTTGTGATGCTTGTCGTATTGACGATATAAGTGTTGCCTTTCTTTTTTATTGCATTTTTGCTTGGCATGGCACTCGCTAAAAAAGAGGTCAACAAAATGCACATTGCCGTGCTTGCCATAGTAGATCTTTTCATTCTTATTATTTGTGGTGATATGTAGGCATATGACGGCGGCCACACACTTGATTTCTGTGTCGGTGGGCCGCCGTACTGTGCCGCTTGAATTTTCTGGTGCTGGTAAACAAATTTGCTCGGTGAACTTTGTTCTATCGAAAATAGCCTCGAAATCAGGCAAGGCTTTTAAATCCATCCTATACCAATTTGCGGATGATTTCGTCCCGGTCTCCTGCGAGCATGTCAATGACGGGAATCTCAATCATAGTATAGCATCCGGGGTGTTGGCGCATGGATGCTCTTGCAACATTGACCAACACTTGACCTGTCAGTGCCGGATTGTTAATGCTCATGTTGAATTCTATACGTTGATTTTGGGTCTGTCCGCTGACGCCCTTGCGTACAAGATTGACGCCATGTCCCATGTCTCTTACGTCGTCTACAGATGAAACTTCGAATACATGCGTTTCATCATTTGCAAAATAGGGGTCGGTCTTGATGGCTTTCTCAACATCTTCCAGCTTCGCCCCTTCTTCCAGTTCAACGTAGACCATTCGGCGATGCAGGCCTTCGCCCTTGGGTATTGTCATGGAAAGCGCATTCTTCACGCCCTCTTTTGATTTTACGCATACTGAGTGTCCCATTGACATGCCGGGGCCAAAGTTTGTGTAGCTCAGGCCCTTTGGCGCAAGACTTTCCATGAGAGTTCTCACAATAGAGTCAGATCCCGGATCCCACCCGGCTGCAATAATGGAAACGGCATTGTTCGCTTTGCATATAGGGTTGAGTGTGTCTCTGTATTCCAGTATGGACGTGTGGATGTCAAAACTGTCTACAGTGTTGATACCGAGCGGGAGAATCTTTTGGGCGTATTCTTTGCAACTTCTTGTTGGGGTGGTAAGTATTGCGACATCAACATCTTTGAGCTCTGTGATGTCTTTGACAACATCGTAGTCGGACAATTCTATAGGTTTGTTTTCCGCTCCGTTTCGACGTACGATTCCTGCTATTTCGAAGTCCGGCGCTGCCTCCAGGGCTTGTACCGTATACTTTCCGATGTTGCCGTATCCAACGACGGCTGCTCTGATTTTCTTCATTGGTGTTTTGTCGTATTTTATAGGCAGACTTGTTGCGTTATGCACCATGTTCGCATCATTGGGAATACAAATATATGGGCAAGGCTGAAACTTGATTGGTGAAAGTGCTGCTGAAAACTTGCACAATGTTTCCAACCCAAGAACAAAGGTAGGTATAAAATCCGGATAAATTACATCGCATTCAGAACATTTTTGTCATCTTGCGGTAGCATTTAAAAAATTTATGATTATCTTTGTGCTATTGGTGTGATGTAGAAGTGCATTGGCCAATTCCTGTTGTGGACCAACAGATATGTCATTGATACTTAATGAATGTTATGAACAACCATATCGTTATAATGGCTGGCGGCATCGGAAGCCGTTTTTGGCCGATGAGCACAGTGGACAACCCCAAGCAGTTTATCGACATCCTTGGTGTAGGCCGTTCTTTGCTGCAACTTACCTATGACAGATTTTCGGGTATTTGCCCTCCCGAAAATTTTTGGGTGGTTACCAACAAAAAGTATTCGGATATCGTAAAAAAACAATTGCCGGAAGTGCCGTCGGAAAACATCTTGCTGGAACCGTGTCGGCGCAATACAGCGCCTTGTATAGCCTATGCGAGCTGGCGTATTAAAGCGAAAGACCCCAAAGCGAATGTTGTTGTTACACCCAGTGACCATGTGGTCATGGATACGCAAGAATTCCGTCGTGTGGTGAAATCGTGTATGAAGTTTACTGCTGAAACGGATGCTATTGTGACATTAGGTATGACGCCAAATCGACCTGAGACAGGATACGGCTATATTAAGGCAGACCTGAGCACCAGTTCTCCAAGAAATAAGGAAATATACCGTATTGATGCTTTTAAGGAGAAACCGAATCTGGAAACCGCAATGGACTATATTCGTCAAAACAATTATTTTTGGAATGCGGGCATTTTCATATGGAGTGTCAGTACGATAGTCAATGCCTTTCGTGTATACTGTCCCTCTATAAGTAAGGTCTTTGAAGGTATGTTGCAGATTTATGGTACTCCGCAGGAACGTGATTTGGTTGACCGCCAGTACCCCGAATGTGAGAATATCTCCGTCGACTATGCTATTATGGAAAAGGCGGAAGAGATTTTTGTGTGTCCGGCAAATTTCGGATGGAGCGATTTGGGGTCTTGGGGGGCTCTCTTGGGGCAGGTGAAAAAGGATTTGTACGGAAATGGCATCATCGGAAACAATGTTCAGGTGTATGATACCCACAACTGCATTATACATACGACTCAAGAAAGAAAAGTAGTTGTGCAGGGACTTGACAATTGTATCGTGGCAGAAAAGGATGGTACCCTTCTCGTATGCAAATTGTCTGAGGAACAACGAATACGACAATTCTCTGAGCAATAGGCCAAAACGAAATAAGGCGAATAACATATGTGACGTACACTTGTTATTCGCCTTATTCCTTCTGCAAGTATTGGTCCCAATCGTACCAAACTCGTTTCTACTTTGTTTCGATCTCCTCTTTCATGTCTATGAATTGTTTTTTGTTGTCATAGAATTCATATTGCAGGAAAGCCAACTTTTGGGAAGCAATGACATGAACACCCCATCCGTATTTCATCTGCCATTTTCTTTTCAGTGAAATGAAACCTTTGTTGATGAAGGCTGCTACGTACGGGTGTACATGGAGATAAAAATTCTTGATGCCAATTTTATTGACCAATCGGTCGATTTTCCTTTCCAGCTGATCTGTAAAAAGGATGCTTGATTTGATTTTACCTTTTCCGAAGCATGTGGGGCAATTTTCTTCCACGTTCACGTCCATTGCTGGGCGTACGCGCTGACGCGTTATCTGCATCAGACCAAATTTGCTCAACGGAAGTATATTATGGCGAGCACGGTCGTTTTGCATGTTTTTGCACATGCGTTCGTACAACAGTTGCCGGTCTTCGGCAAGGTTCATGTCGATGAAATCAACGACAATGATGCCTCCCATGTCACGCAGTCTAAGTTGGCGGGCCAGCTCGTCTGCTGCTCCTAAGTTGACGTCAAGCGCATTGGCTTCTTGTCCATTGTCTGAGTGTGAGCGGTTTCCGCTATTGACATCAACTACATGCAATGCTTCGGTATGTTCAATGATGAGGTATGCTCCGTGTCTGTAGTTGACGGTTTTCCCAAAACTTGATTTGATCTGCTTTGTGACATTGAAATTGTCAAAAATAGGAACTTTCCCCGTATAGAGTTTTACAATTCCTGCTTTTTCTGGAGCGATGAGTGAAACATAATGTTTCACTTCTTTGTATACGCCCTCATCATTGACGTATATATTCTCATACGTGGGATTGAACAAATCGCGTATCAAGGCTACCGCTCTTCCTGTCTCTTCGAAGATCAGTTGCGGGCGCTTTTGAGTTTTCTGTACTTTTACGAGTGCGTCTTCCCATCGCTTGAACAGTATCTTCAATTCTTGGTCAAGTTCTGCTACTCGCTTTCCTTCTGCAACAGTGCGGACGATGACGCCGCAGTTTTTCGGCTTGATACTGTTGATAAGTTGTTTTAGACGTGCTCTTTCCTCACCGCTTTTGATTTTGGAGGAAACGGAGACCTTGTCTCCGAAGGGCATCAGTACAAGGTATCTTCCGGCAAAGCTAAGCTCGCCTGTCAGTCTCGGCCCTTTGGTTGATATGGGTTCCTTTACAATCTGCACCAATACCTCATCGCCGATGTTTATGGTGTTTTGTATGCTGCCATCCTTTTTCAAGTCGGGGAGACGTACGGATTTTGAGAATGGGTACAATCGGCGTCTGTCGCTTTGTACTTGTTTGAGGTATTTCTGATAAGAATTGAATTGATTGCCTAAATCAAGATAGTGGAGAAAGGCGTCACGCTCGAAACCGACATCGACGAAGCTGGCATTGAGCCCGGGCATCAGTTTCTTTACTTTTGCTATGTAGATGTTTCCGACAGAAAAAGATGCTGATCGAGGCTCATTTTGGTATTCTACCAATCTTTTGTCCTCAAGCAGTGCGATGGAGATTTCTTTCTGTTGGACATCTATGATAACTTCGCTGGTCATTTCTCTTCTGTAATTTAAGTTCACTATATTCCCTTCAATGTGAATTTTTGCATTATTGTCGAAATATACAATAATAGCGTCATTACTTGTTTTGAAGGATGGAGTATCTGTTCAGGGGCTTTCTATTGAAATCAATGAAAAAAAACGAGGGCGACCCTTCTTGCTCCTTGGGGAAGCATTCGTGGCGCGCCCTCATTTGGAACAGAGCATAAATGTGAAGTGGCTCCAGCCGCTTACTTGCTCTTATGTCTGTTCTTGCGCAATCTCTTCTTGCGCTTGTGGGTAGCCATCTTGTGTCCCTTTTTCTTCTTTCCGTTTGGCATAGTTTTTAAAAATTTGTTGTTATTTATTGAATGTGGTTTTCTGCTGTTGCGATGTGTGTATCGGACTTGCTTTATTTTGTTGCAGATTTCATCTGCTCAACAAAGCATTTGGCAGGTTTGAAACTTGGAAGGTCGTGAGCTTCTATTCTCATTGTGGTCTTCTTCAGTATGTTTCTTGCGGTTTTAGCAGCACGGTGCTTGATAATAAAACTTCCAAATCCACGCAGGTAGACATTTTCTCTATTTTCCAAAAGGCTGCCTTTTACAGTTTCCATAAAACTTTCAATGACGACGCTTACGTCTTTTCTTTGTAAGCCTGTATTGTCAGCAATTTGGTTGATGATATCTGCTTTTGTCATGTTTTTATTGTATTTATGTATTATCCTTGTCTAAGGGTTTGCAAAGATAATAGTTTTTCGTTGTATATGAAAATTTTGCTCTGCTTTTTTGTTTTTACATAAGGTGTTGAGTTAATGTACAATACCGAATTCCGCGCGTTGATGACCTTATTGGAGAAAGTGTGGAAAATATTTTGTGGTTTAAAAATAATGTTGTAATTTTGCATCCGCAATTAAGCAATGGCTCCGTAGCTCAACTGAATAGAGCATCTGACTACGGATCAGAAGGTTCCGGGTTTGAATCCCAGCGGAGTCACTTTGATAACAGAGGATTTTACGTTTGTAAAATCCTCTGTTTGCTTGTATGCAGTTTGATTTTAGGGTTTCTAAATTCAATCGGTTGTTTTACGCTTTCCACAAATTGATTTTTTACATTCGGGCTTGGAGATTGTTATGCTCAAGTGCATTGCTGTCTGTGGCGGTAAGGGATATAGCGTCATCCCTTTTCACCGCCACACAAAAAAGGACGTATTATTTTTCTTCAGTCTTTTGCTCGGTTGCATATTCGAAGGCACCTATGTCTGGCTTTTCGTCACGGGTAGTTCCGTCGTGGTCGGTCTTTTCTGCGGTTTTCGGGTCTGCTGAGTCTATGGCTTTCGATCCGCTGAAAAGATGAAAGTCGTATCGGTATGTTTTGTCATCTATTTTTACAAAATGTTTACGCGCAGTTTGTGTTGTATCAGTAGCATCTTCGAATATGACGTTTTTGAAGAACACGCTGTCTTCTGTTTCTATTTTAGGTGTTCTGATTATACAATGGTCAAATGTGAATTTGCAGCTGTCTTTCTTTTCCTTGTCGTATGCAATCTGCATCTCGTCGGAAGAAAATCCCGTGATAAGACTGTTTTTGCATTCGAATGACAGAAATGGGGATTTTGTGGCGGTGGTGATTGACAATGCCGGTCCCTTGTTGGAATCGAATGGATAACACTGGGCCAACGTGCAGTTGTTCATGTCCATTTTCCCATTTTCGATGGCGAGGCAGGCGTTGAGACTGTTGGTGAGTTGAAGGTTGCTTGCCTCAACGTATGAGTTGGTTACATATAGTGCATATCCTTGGCAATTGTGAATGGTGGAATTGCGCAGCGTAAGTTTTTTCTGTTTTACGTCGGAAGAATCCGCTTTGAGTCCGTCGTAAGTACTGTGTATTTCTGTGTATTCCAGAATATTGTTGTATGAAGTCTGATACAAGTGTATTCCGGGCCACTGACCGCTGACATAGTTGTATGGTAGATAGTCAAACATGTTGTCCAGTCTGTCTCCGCGCAATTCTATTTTTTTGTCGGCGGTTCCGTTGCATATGAGCCGCCCGTATGCGTCAATTCCCCCGTCTCCATGGAAGTAAAGTGTAGATCCTGGTGCTATGGTGAGTGTGGCATTTTTTGCAATGGTGATGCCGCCGTAGACGACCAATGGTTTTGATGAGGCAGAGATGGTAGTGTCTGCCGATATTTTTAGTCCTCTTATTATATCTGCGTCCCATGTGTAAGCGTTTAGATTGATTTTCTGCTGAGCGCCGCTTTCGAGTGTAAATACAAGGTTGTCCTCAATCTTTTGAGGCACATCGGCAAAATTTTTCGTAGAAGTGAGTTCGATGAATACCCGTATGCTGTCTCCTTTTCTGATTTCGATATTGTTAACTTGATACCCTGATGCTGGTGACAGGTATGTTCCGTCTACGTTTGCAC
Source organism: bacterium (assembly GCA_963637655.1). Classification (GTDB taxonomy): domain Bacteria; phylum Bacteroidota; class Bacteroidia; order Bacteroidales; family Bacteroidaceae; genus Prevotella. The sequence continues at coordinate 55,279 of CAVHOL010000001.1, forward strand.
GAAATCCTATCTGGTTTCCGTTGTCAAGTCTTATATTCTTGCAACGTAGGTCATGGCTTGTTTTGTTGTATGCCCAAAATGACCGGGTGGAGGAGGGGACTGTCGAAAATACCGTGTCAAGTTTTATACTGTCAGCAGAGAATGTAAGTAAGTCTGACTTTGAGAGAGAAAAGTTCTCGTCGTCCATGCAGGCTGTGAACATTAGTGCCACAGCCGCAAATATATATATGAGTATTGTGCGAGGTTTTTCCATATCAAAATAATAACGTCATATATGCGTGTTTATTGCAATTGGACTGTCAAAATATTCTGACAATACAATCTCTGTGGCTATTATAGGTGCAGGTAATAAAAAAGGATGCAACCTTTTCTTTGGGTTGCATCCTTTTATTAGTATATAAGAATCGTTTATTCTGCAGTATCTACCTTAGTGGCTTTCAGCATGTCTTCGACTTCGGCGTTGATGCGTGCAGCAAAATTCTGCATGCTCATAGTGGCCTGTTCTCCGCCTCCTTGTTTGCGCATGGAAACGAGGCCTTCCTCAGACTCCTTTTCGCCTACGATGACCATATAGGGCACGCGCTTGAGCTCGTTGTCGCGAATCTTGCGTCCTATTTTTTCATTGCGGTCGTCGATGGTTCCACGTACGCCTACGCTATCCAGATATTTGGCGACCTTTTGGGCGTAGTCGTTGTATTTTTCAGAGATGGGAAGAATGGCGACTTGGTCGGGAGCAAGCCACAACGGGAAATGTCCGGCTGTGTGTTCGATCAATACCGCAGTGAAACGTTCGAGCGAACCGAAAGGAGCCCGGTGTATCATAACGGGTGTCTGCTTGCTGTTGTCCTCGGCTGTGTATTCGAGCTTGAAGCGGGTCGGCAGGTTGTAATCTACCTGTATGGTTCCCAACTGCCAGCGGCGTCCGATGGCGTCCTTGACCATGAAGTCAAGCTTAGGTCCGTAGAATGCGGCTTCGCCGATTTCCTCGTGGGCATTGAGACCTTTCTCTTTGCAGGCTTCACGGATGGCGTTTTCGCTCTCTTCCCAAATTTCTGGACTTCCGATGTATTTTTCTGTATCTTTCGGGTCGTGCAATGATATCTGGGCTTCATAGTTCTCAAAGCCAAATATGCTGAAGACCTTAAGAATGATATCAATGATAGCCTCAAACTCCTTTTTTACCTGATCGGGGCGTACAAAGATGTGGGCATCGTCTTGGGTGAATGTACGAACACGTGTCAATCCGTGCAGCTCTCCGCTTTTTTCATAACGGAAAACGGTGCCGAATTCTGCAATGCGGAGAGGAAGGTCTTTGTACGAACGGGGCTTGCGTGCGTAAACTTCGCAGTGGTGAGGGCAGTTCATCGGTTTCAGCATGTATTCCTCGTCTTCTTCCGGTGTATGGATAGGCTGGAATGCATCCTTTCCATAATGTGCATAGTGTCCAGAGGTCACGTACAGGCTTTTACCTCCGATTCCTGGGGTTATGACTTCTTGGTAGTTGTATGGACGGAGCAGGCTGCGCAACAGTTCTTGGAGACGCAGACGAAGCTGTGTTCCTTTGGGAAGCCATATGGGGAGGCCTTTTCCCACGCGTTCGGAGAACATGAACAATTCCATTTCTTTTCCGATCTTGCGGTGGTCGCGCTTTTTGGCCTCTTCAAGCATGGCCAAATAATCGTCAAGCATACTCTTCTTGGGGAAGGATATGCCGTAGATGCGTGTCATCTGGTCTCTTTTTGCATCGCCGCGCCAAAATGCTCCGGCAACACTTGTTATTTTGACTGCCTTTATGCTGCCGGTGCTTGTGAGGTGAGGACCGCGGCAGAGGTCGGTGAAGTTACCCTGCGTATATGTCGATATTGAACCGTCTTCAAGATCTTGTTCAATGTGCTCACATTTGTATTCCTGGCCATCAGCCTTGAACTCGGCAAGCGCGTCTGCCTTGGATACTTCCTTGCGCACTACCGGCTCGTTTTTCTTGGCCAATTCTTTCATCTTGGCCTCTATCTTGGGGAAATCGTTTTCGCTGATGACATCTCCCTTTTTGGGCATCACGTCATAAAAGAATCCGTTCTCTATGGCGGGACCAAAGCCGAACTGGATGCCAGGGTACAATTCCTTTAGCGCTTCAGCCAGCAGATGGGCTGATGTGTGCCAAAATGTGTGCTTGCCTTCTTCGTCCTCGAATTTGTATAGGGCGATAGTTGCGTCTTCATGGATGGGACGGTTGAGTTCCACTGTTTCGCCATTGACACCGCAAGATACAACGTTGCGTGCGAGGGCCGGCGAAATGCTCTCGGCGATTTGTAACCCCGTCACGCCTTGTTCGTATTCGCGGACAGTGCCATCAGGGAAAGTGATTTTTACCATAACAAATTAGTATTTATCAATGTTTGGTGCAAAATTACAATATTCTTTTTATATGGGATAAAATGTGTACGCTTATTTTAGAGCGTTGCATGACGTCTTGGTTTCCCAAGTGCGTTGCATGTGTATTTCGGGCGTAATGTATAAGAAACGCCATAAGCACCGCGAAGAATAGACTGTTCCGCCGCGGTGCTTATGGCTGCTATATTGACTCCTCGTATCTCTTTGTTACTTTTTGTAGAAGAGGCGAGAAATGAATGGCTGTTTCAAGTAGGAGAATCCCGATTGCTGTAGTTGTAATGCCAAGTAGGACATCGATGATGTAGTGATGTCCCGAATAGACCGCAGTCCACCATATTCCCATGCATATAATGGCAAACATGATGACTGTGATGGCGCTTTGTCTGCTTCTTATTGCATATGTTGTCGTGACGAGCATATATGCAGCGTGGAGAGACGGAACGGCAGCAAAGACGTTGGCGTTTTTCCCATATAGGCTGTGGAATATGGGGATGCCGGTGATGGCATCAAACCTTCCTAGTCCTGCTACATTCCCGGGTGTGTCCAATATCGGCTCAAATCCATAATTCATGGCGTACCATGGTGGGGCTGCCGGGTGGATATAGTATCCGCAGAAGCCGATAAGATTGACCAAAAGAAATGCCAATGAAAAATGTATGTATTGTTTCTTGTTGCCCTTCAGGTACAAATAGATGGCGAAAGCTAAAGGAACGGGTACCCAACACAAGTAAAATAAACCGGCAAGAATATCTGCAAATGTGTTGTGGTGCATAGCGAAATATTCGCCCGCAATGTATGTCGTGTGCCCAATAGTAACTCCAAAGAGATTTTTTTCCGCCTCGTAAAGTCCCTGTATGTCAATGGGATTGACCTCGTAGTTCGGATAGAGGCGCATTGCATCGTACGAACAGGCGAACACAAGCCATGGAGTGAGAGCCAATGCTATTTTCCTACTGGGACGCAGGGCCACAAGCACAATGTAAAATATGACTATGTATATACTGAACACGGTTCTCGATGAATGTGTTGATGGGTTATTTCTGCTCCTTCAGTGCGTTGTAGCAATGCGCAATTCGCCAAAATGCTGTGATGTTCGCTAATACGGCGATAATTGCCATGGGTACAACAATTATCCATACGTTTTGGAAAATTCCGCAGAACAATGCGCCTAATGCTGTGACGACAACGCGCTCAGGACGCTGCATAATGCCGACTTTACACTCAATGTCAAGACCCTCTGCGCGCGCACGAACATAACTTACCATGACAGATCCGACCATAGCGACAAAGGTGACGGCACCACTCCAAATCCAATCGGTAGTAAACAAATAGAAAGCAATGCCAAACAAAGTGAACAACTCACTGTATCTGTCAAGTGTCGAGTCCCAAAGAGCACCGAACTTCGATTCCATTTTGCCGATGCGAGCCAAACGACCGTCCATCATGTCAAAAAGGCCTGCAAACAATATTACTGCTCCAGCAGCTCCAACGAGAAAATATTCATGCTCTTTCATGGTTGTCGCAGCGAGTATGAACATCGCTGCGGCTACTAGGTTGAATACGAAACCTGCAGAAGTGATAAAATTGGGAGTGATACCAATCTTGGCCATTCCTTTGACTATGGGCGTGATGAGGATATATATGGCCTTTTGTAAAAAATCTCTATAATTCATATTTCAGTTTTTCTATTCCTTATTCCTGTTTCTCATGTCTGTGGAAGACGAAACGACTTTGCATTTGGTAATTCCAGCATACAGCGACAATGGCAGCTATTATTGTTTTTGATATAATGTAACTCATGCCCGTGGCCTCTGTCAATGTGTATGTTCCGTAAAAATTTAGAAGTATGCTACCTGTCCATACTATGGCGTACCTGAATGCCACTTTGCTTTTCCTCAATCCGAAAGCATGGAACACCCAACGGTAATTGCAGGCACAATTGGTTATTCCGCCAAGCACTGCACCAATAAATGTAGCATAGGGATACCACATTCTACAGAAACTGACAAGAAAAATGGTCACCCCAAAGTCAAATGCCGATGCAATCCATGCCGTACACTGGGCTTTTGCAAATGTAAATATGGTGCGCTTTATGCTTTCCATCTTGCAAGACTGTCGGCGGCGTGGTATGAAACTTCAAACAGGTACTCAGGTGTGCTAATATTCATCGTCTCTTCGGCTTGTCGTAGTTGTGATGAAATTATTGCAGATGGTCTTGTCCTAAAAATAAAACCTGCTGTCTGTTTATGTCTGTCTCCCATAGTATTGGGCGATAGGGATAACTCTCTCATATTGAGTTGCAAAATTAGTAGAAAAATATTAAAAGGCAAAAAGTTTTCTTGCTTTTTTGGGATTTATGCTTAACTTTGCAGCCGTTTATTTGTATAGAAAAATAAGGTGAAGAGACTACTTTGTATATTTGGAATGTTGTGCTTGGTAATGGTTTGTGTACATGCGCAAATCAAAGGTGTTATTGTTGACGAAGAGGGATTGCCTATACCCTATGCGAGCGCGATGTACAAGGGAAATCATGTGGCAGCTGCAAGCAACATTGATGGCGAGTTCTCTATTGCTCGCCATGAAGGATGGACGCTTACGTTCAGCTCGGTCGGCTATCAGCCTGTTGTTGTCAAGGTGGATGGCAGTACTCCTGCATATATGAAAATTGTGCTGAAGGATGATTCCCACACGCTCAAGGAGGTCGTGGTGAGTTCTAAGCGCGAACGCTATAAGCGTAAGGACAACCCGGCAGTCGAGTTGATGCGTAGGGTTATAGCCGCAAAGGAGCGTACGCATCTTGACAATCATGATTACTATCAGTACAATAAATACCAAAAGTTGACGCTTGCCGTCAATGACATTAAACCGGAAGATCTGGAAAAAGGTATATTTAAGAAGCAATCCTGGCTTGTCAATCAGGTGGAAACAAGCCCGTATAACAACAAACTCATCTTGCCGATTTCCGTAGACGAAACGGTTACCCAGCATGTATATCGCAAGAATCCGAAAACGGAAAAGGATATTGTGAAGGGCCAGCGTACTGAGGGTATAAATAATGTGTTGCAAACCGGTGAGATTCTCAATACCATGATGAAGGATGTCTTCACAGACGTCGATTTGTATGATGACCATATCCGATTGCTACAATATCACTTCCCAAGTCCAATAGGTTCTACGGCCATATCTTTTTATCGTTATTATATACAGGACACGGTGTATGTAGATCGTGATTTGTGTTATCATCTGGAATTCCTGCCTAACAATCAGCAGGATTTCGGATTTCGCGGCGATATTTATGTGTTGGCAGATTCTACTCTTCATGTGAAGCGGTGTTCGTTGACATTGCCTAAGCATACGGACGTCAACTTCGTGGAGGATCTGCGTGTTGACCAGGAATTCACCAAATTGCCTGGTGGAGATTGGGCCTTGTCTGTGGATGACATGACCGTCGAACTGAAAATAAACGGCCTCATGGGTAAGGCGCTTGTTACTCGTACGACACGTCTGAGTGACTATGCCTTCGACGAACTTCCCAACAAGTTGTTCAAGGGAAAAGCAAAGGTGCGCCATGAGGCAGACGCCATGATCCGCGATGATGCCTTTTGGGACGAGTATCGTACTGTGGAGTTGACCAAGAGCGAGTCTTCTATGAATGAATTCATCCATAGAATGGAGCAATCCAAACATTATAAATGGATCATATTCTGCATCAAGGTGCTTGCCGAGAATTATTTGGAAACAGGTTCGTACACCCGGAAAAGCAAATTCGATTTTGGCCCTATCAATACGGTAATATCAAAGAATTTTGTCGATGGCTATCGTTTCCGCGTTAGCGGACGTACAACAGCTAATCTCAACAAACATCTTTTTTGGACGGGATATTATGCTTATGGTACAAGAACCCACAATCATTATTATGGTTCTGAGTTGACCTATAGCCTAAATAAAAAGAAAAACGTCCCGTTTGAATTCCCTCAGCGTAACATAACGTTCGAATCGTCTTATGATGTTATGTCTCCTGCGGACAAATTCCTTATACATAATAAGGACAATGTCTTTATGGCATTCAAAACCCAGAAGGTGGAGCAGATGTATTTTTACAATCGCCAAAAGCTGAGCTTCAACTATGAAACGGACTGGGGATTGAGTTTCAACGCGGCAATCAAGGCTGAAAGTAATGAGCCGACAGGCGATCTTTATTTCAAGAAAATGCGACCTGTGGATGCGCCGGATGGATATGAGGATGTTTTGGTCAACAAAATCCGCACAACTGAAATCACGGCAGGTATTAGATTCTGTCCAGGACAGACCTATATCAATACCAAGCAGCAGAGATGGCCTGTCAATCTTGATGCCCCGGAGTTTACGCTTACCCATACCATGGGTGTCAAGAATTTCCTTGGAGGAGGGTACAAGCTCAATTATACGGAACTGACCATTTACAAGCGCTTTTGGATGGGAAGTTGGGGCTACATAGATACCCATCTCAATGGTGGAGCACAGTGGAATAAGGTACCCTTCCCATTGCTCATCATGCCGCCTGTCAATCTTTCGTACTTTGAACACGAAAATACCTTCAGCATGATGGGAAATATGGAATTCCTCAGCGACCGTTTCGCTTTTGCTTCCATAGCATGGGATTTAAGTGGAAAACTACTCAATCGTATTCCTTTGGTAAAACGGTTGAAGTGGCGTGAGTATTTTGCCGTGAAAGGTATGTGGAGCACGGTGACGGACAAAAACAATCCGATGCTAGAGCGGAATCGTGGAGACAATCTTCTTTTCCAGTTCCCTGACGGCGCACATGTGATGGATAAAAACAAGCCTTATCTTGAAATAGTCGCTGGTGTGCACAATATCTTCAAGTTCTTTGGCGTTGACTACGTGCGCCGCTTGACGTACAATGATTTCCCGGGAGTCAAGAAGAACGGAGTGCGATTCAGTTTCGCGATGAGTTTTTGATGTTCTACCACGATAAAACAAGACGGCATTAGTGTCCTCATGTATATGGATGCTAATGCCGTCTTGCTTGTCATAGATTTACATCTCTTTGTTCAGTCGTCCTCTCCAAAGGTATTTTCTTGTTTCGTGTACAATAATACCGTTGAGGAACAGAAGGGACAGTAGGTTGGGGATGGCCATAAGAGCATTCATACAGTCTGCTGCATTCCATACGATGGAAAGGTTTGCGACACTTCCAATAAAGACGGAGATAATATATAGAATCCGATAAATATGTGTCCAGCGTTTCCCTTTAAGATATTCTACAGTACGTTCTCCATAATAGCACCAGCCGAGAATAGTGCTAAACGCAAATGTGAGTAGGCTGATTGTCAGCATGGGTGCACCTATATATGGAATTTTGCCAAAGGCTACCTTGGTCAATTCCGCTCCATTGTCTGAGGATATGTCGGGGTATGCGATGATGCTACTTACAATGACCAGTCCGGTAAGTGCGCATACGACGACGGTATCCCAGAATGTTCCTGTCGATGATACAAGGGCCTGGCGTACTGGGTTCCGCGTTTTAGCTGCAGCCGCAACAATGGGGGCCGAGCCAAGTCCGGATTCGTTGGAAAACAAACCTCTTGCGATACCGAACCGTGCTGCCATGATGACTGACGAGCCGACAAATCCGCCTCCTGCTGCCTTTGAAGAAAACGCTGACGTAAAGATGGTCTGTATCGCAGCCCAAAGGTAGTGATGGTTGACATACAAGATGTAAAGGCATCCGATAACGTAAAACAAGGCCATAAACGGCACAAGCGCACCACAAACCCGAGAAATGCTTTTTACCCCACCAAGCACAACGGCTGCTGTAAGTACCATCAATATAGTACCGATGGTGTAGGGGGAAATGCCGTATGTACTGCTGGCCAATGTTGAAATGGCGTTTGCCTGTACGGTGCTTCCAATGCCGAATGATGCAAGCGTTGTGAAAATGGCGAAGAGAACAGCCATCTTTTTCCAGCCCAGTCCTTTCTCAAGGGCATACATCGGACCTCCTAGCATTTTTCCGCGTGAGGTTTTTACTCTATATTTAATGGCAAGCAGGGCTTCTCCGTATTTGGTGGCGATGCCGAACACTCCAGTAAGCCAGCACCACAATACGGCTCCGGGACCTCCCAATGCTATTGCGGTGGCAACTCCAATGATGTTGCCGGTGCCGATCGTGGCTGCTAATGCTGTAGCTAATGCTCCGAACTGGGATACGTCTCCACTGCTGTTCTTGTCTCTTTCTACCGAAAGGCGGATAGCCGTGAGAATCTTCCGTTGTGGAAAGTGCAGTCTGATGGTCAAAAAAATGTGGGTGCCAAGTAGAAGAACAATCATTGGCCAACCCCATAGTATTCCGCTAAGGGAGATGAAAAAATTGTTTAAGAAATCCATTGCTATTTGTCGTTTGTCGATGTATGGGAAGTTATCACTTTTGTATATTTGTATCCTATCGATTGCAGTAGTTTCGTCATCTGGATCTCCGCATTTTGTTCGGCGCTACGCCACACGGCAGGAGTCAGGCACCTTCTCTTCATCGTGTGCAGTGCTTTGTTGTAGAGCGCAGTGTGGTCTGATGAGGTCCACTTTCCCTTTTGTATGAATACCCGTGTGCGGGCCTCGTCGATGAAGTTCTCGTCGAGTAGCTGCACTGGGGGAAGTTTTGCCACGATGGTGTCATTGATTGTCGTTATCCATCCTTTTTCTGCTTTGCTCAGGTCAATGCCTAAGCGTAGTGTGCCATAATAGATGTTTACCAATTCTGCGTCACCGAGAAATCCTCTGCGTGTGGTGTCTATAAGTTCTTCGTCAGATATGGTGAGAAATTCCCATTCACCTATTTTTTCAATAGACAAAATCTGCATGGGCGTTATTTCTATCTTGGCGTTCTTTGTGACGGTCATATTGCTATTCTTCAAATTGTGGAATATGGCATAACCGCCTATAGATATAATGATGACAATTACCGATACCAAGGCTATCTTGACATGCAATAATGATTTTGCAACATTGAAATATCCATAATGTGTTTTATTTCTTTTCTCCATTTTTTATGTTTGGAATTTCGATCAAGGAATGGATGTCTTGGGGCGTAAATTCTTTTCTGAATGTGACGGTGATGTTTTCTTCTTTGAATCCCATCTGTGCAATCATCGGGATGAGAATATTGGCGGCATCGGATTGGGCGCGGGCGACAAGGTTCAGTTTGGGAATATCTTTGATGATGGCCTCTCTGCCTTGTTTGGCATAGTCGTATAATTCTTCTGTGCTGAAATTTTTTCTCAGAAACGGAACGTCTTGTTTTATTTTATCGTGTTCTATGCGGGTGGATGTGACAATGATGTGAGGGTCGGGGAGTATAATTTCAATTTTATCTTTTTCCCTGTGTATGTCAGATGAGGATATAGCGGAAAAGTCTATATATGCCTTGATGGTGGCATCTACAGGAATGGCTATTTTTCTTTGCCCCAGGGGCAGGTTGACAGAATAATCGTGGCTTAGAAATTTTCCCTTGATGCTCAGTTCGTCGTTGTGCGTCACAATCTTATGAATTCTACATTCTGTCGTATAGAGTTTTGAGCATTTCTTAATTTGCATGACCATTTCCGGTATGGTGTCTATGTTGTGCTCTTGATCGCTTGGATGTCCATTATTGCATGACAAAATGGATACTACAACGAAAAACGAGAGTAAAATATTTTTCATAATTACTATTTGTAATTGAATTTTCTATTTTGATTGCAAAGGTAATTATTTTTATTTGTGTGCGCGCAATGTGATATGGTTTTGTTGTGCGATTATTTCTTTTTGCTTGATGGTTGTACGATTGCAAGCAACTCGGCAAAGTCGCTGATTACATAGTCTGCATTTGAAAGTTGTGCATAAGTACCATTGCCATATGTCACACCGCATGTTCTTGTTCCGCTGTTCTTACCCATTTCTATATCGTAGGTTGTATCGCCTACAACCAAACAATCGGAAGGTTGTCCTCCTATTTCTTCCAAAATACGAAATACCATATCAGGAGCTGGTTTCACATGCTTTACGTCTTCGGCTCCGATAATGCATGTGATGTATTTGTCTATTTCCATTTGTTCCAAATAGTATTGTATGGATTGGTGTCCGCGACTACTTGCAATGGCCAATGTAAATGCTTTCTTGTATAGCGTCTGTAAGGTTTCTATGACATGTGGAAACGGTTCGACTTTGATCGTTTCTTTGTTGTGCTCGAATATTTGTCGGTATGTGTCAGCGCACGCTACTGCGAACTTTTGCGATATGGGGAATAGTTTTGAGAATGCCTCGTCCAGCCTTAGTCCGATTGTCTCGGTACATTCTTTCTCTGACTTGATGTCAAGATGCATGTGTCGCATCGTATCCTGCAGGGTTTTTACAATAAGTCTCTGTGTATTGCCGATGGTTCCGTCAAAGTCAAGAATAATATTTTTCATACGATTTTTTATGTGTGGTTTTGGATTATTTTACTGGAAACAATTTAGTGCAAGAAAAAAAAGCATATTCTCTTGAATATTTAATGTTTTTGCAGTACTTTTGTGCATAGGAAGTGTTTTTAAGTGTATTAAAGTTACATACTTTTTTCGAAAGCGGGAAAAGAAAGCGCTTCTTTTTTAATCAATAGAATTATTCAGGCTACAGTAAGCAATATTATCCGTGAAAAATACGAACCATTAACACAAACAATTATGAGAATTCAGCGATTTGTAATCTCGTCTCTGTTCTTGTTGGGTGCGGTCGCAGTCAATGGCGCTGACTACATCGACAACGGAAAGAACATCACTGTAAAAGTAAGCCATCCGGTGCTTGACGGTGCAAAACTTCTTCGGATGGAGGTCATCAATGGCAGCATCATACGTGTTCGTGCAACCCATGAAGAAAACTTCCCAGACAAGAGAAAGAGTCTTATGATAGTACCTCAAACACAGGAGGCTGCATACAAAGTTTCTCAAAAGGGAAATCTTGTAACCGTAAGTGCGAAGAATGTACGGGCTACTGTTGATGTGACAACCGGACACATTTCTTTCTATGATGCAAAAGGAAATCTTCTGCTCAATGGTAGCCAGAATGGTATGACCTTCAAGCGTTATACGGTCCCGGTAAATGAAATCGGTGACGGCACACTTTCCGATGCACAAAGAAAGGGATGGTCTTGGAATGCAACTTTCGAAAGCCCTGCAGATGAGGCTTTCTATGGCTTGGGACAACACCAGGCAGATGAATACAACTATAAGGGAAAGAACGAGGAACTCTTCCAATACAACACCAAGATTTCCGTGCCCTTTGTCGTGTCCAACAAGAACTATGGACTGCTATGGGATTCCTATTCCTTGTGTCGTTGGGGCAATCCCAATGCCTACCGCCAGCTTGGGCAAGAGTTCACATTGTATAATAAGGACGGTAAGAAAGGTTGCTTGTCAGGAACGTATACCCAAAGTGATGGAAAATGTGTCGTGCGTGATGAGGATTCCATATACTTTGAAAACTGTTTTGAAGTGAAGAACCTTCCGAAAGGGCTCAACCTGGTCGGTTCCAATGTGGTGTACGAGGGGGAGATCGAACCTCATGTGACCAGCAATTTCCAGTTCCTGCTTTACTATGCAGGCTATACCAAGGTTTTTGTAGATGGCAAGGAAGTCGTCCCGGAACGTTGGCGTAAGGCTTGGAATCCGAATTCTCACAAATTTGCAGTCCGCCTGGAGAAAGGAAAACGAGTACCCTTGCGTATAGAGTGGCAACCTGACGGGGATGTTTCTTACTGTGGTCTTCGTGTGGCGACGCCGACAACTGACGAGGAGCAAAACAGAATCAGTATTTGGAGCGAAATGGGTCAGGATCTTGACTACTACTTTATTGCCGGAAAAAACATAGATGGTGTCATTTCCGGTTATCGTACCCTTACTGGCAAGGCTCCTGTGATGCCCAAATGGGCAATGGGATTTTGGCAAAGCCGAGAGCGCTACCGTACGGCTGACGAAATCACGCAGACGCTCAGTGAATTCCGCAAAAGACGTATTCCTGTAGACAATATTGTACAGGACTGGAACTACTGGAAGGATGACCAGTGGGGCAGCCATGTGTTTGATGAGGACAGATATGCAGACCCTCAAAAGATGCTTGACGATGTACACAAAATGCATGGCCGTTTCATGATCAGTGTCTGGCCTAAATTCTATCATAATACAGCCAATTATAAAGAGCTCCAGTCGCATGGTTGGATGTATACCCAGGCGGTGAAAGACTCCTTGCGCGATTGGGTCGGCCCTGGTTACGTTGCAGGTTTCTATGACGCTTATTCAGAGGGCGCACGTAAAATGTTCTGGCGCCAGATGAACGACAATTTATACAAAAAGTACAATTATGGCGTTGATGCATGGTGGATGGATGCTTCAGAACCTAATGTCCGCGACTGTACTCCCATTGGTTACCGCAAAGCTCTTTGCGGACCGACAGCATTGGGATCAAGTACAGAATACTTCAATGCTTATTCTCTTGTCAATGCTGATGCCATTTACAACGGGCAACGGGCAACGGGCAACAATAAACGAGTTTTCCTGCTGACACGAAGTGGTTTCGCAGGATTGCAGCGTTATAGCACTGCATCGTGGAGTGGTGATATCGGTACGAGATGGGAAGATATGCGGGCTCAAATGACTGCCGGCCTCAATTACTCTATGTCGGGAATCCCGTTCTGGGGTATGGATCAAGGTGGCTTCTCTGTAGAAAGCCGTTTCGAAAAGGCACAAGGCATCTATGATCGTACTGGCGAAGAGAATGAAGACTTGAAGGAATGGCGTGAAATGCAGACACGTTGGAACCAGTTCGGATGTTTTGTCCCTCTCTATAGAACCCATGGACAATGGCCGCTTCGCGAAGTATGGAACATTGCACCGGAAAATCATCCTTGCTATCAGTCTATCGTTTACTACGACCGCCTTCGTTACCGTATGATGCCTTATTTGTATAGCATTGCTGCCTGGGCAAATCTGAAAGATTATACGTTGATGCGAGGATTGGTAATGGACTTTGAGGAGGATGCCAAGGTAAACAATATCGGTGACCAATGGATGTTTGGACCTGCGTTTATGGCATGTCCCGTAGGTTATTACAAGGCCAGGACTCGAGACGTATACTTGCCCAAACAGTGTGGATGGTATGATCTGTACACCGGAAAGCACTTTGTAGGTGGACAGACAATTGTAGCAGACGCTCCGTATGAGAAGATGCCTGTGTATGTGCGTGAAGGCGCCATTATTCCTTATGGACCAGAAATACAGTGGAGTGATGAAAAGCAGCCCGAACTCATTACGCTTTATGTATACACAGGAAAGGATGCCGACTTCTTGCTCTACGAGGATGAAGGTACCAACTACAATTATGAAAAAGGACAATATGCAACAATCAACATTCACTATAATGAATCGTCAAAAACGCTGACATTTGGCAAACGCAATGGCGCGTTTGACGGAATGTTGAAGAACCGTAAGTTTAAGGTCGTTGTCGTTACTCCCACAAAACCCCAGTGTCTGGAGTTTGACGATGTCCAGGGAAAAACCGTATCCTATGATGGAAGTCAGGTTTCAATAAAACTTTGATACCACATGAGTGGAATCTATATCATGTATTAACATGCGGTGCCAAGTAACATTGGCACCGCACAATACGTTTCCAGATGAAAAAACTTTTATTGCTGCTGATGGTTGCAGTTTTCTCAGTAGCGGCTGAGGCTCGTGACCGTATAAATTTCGATGAGGGGTGGCGGTTTACATTAGGCGACTCCGTACAGATGGCCCAGACGAATTATGACGATTCTTCTTGGCGTCTACTTGACCTTCCCCATGATTGGGCTATTGAGGGGGATTTTCTTGATTCCAATCCTTCTGGGGCTGGAGGCGGATCGCTTCCTGGTGGTATCGGATGGTATCGCAAGCATCTCCATATAGACCGTGTCTCTGACAATACTAGTCGCTGGTACATTGACATAGATGGTGCATACATGAATTCTACTGTCTATATCAATGGAAAAAAGTTGGGCACTCGTCCTTACGGATACAGTTCATTCCGTTATGAACTGACCCAGTATCTCAATCCGGAGGGTGACAATGTGATTGCTGTACGTGTGGACAATGGCGACCAGCCCAACAGTAGATGGTATAGTGGTTGCGGCATCTACCGCCATGTATGGCTTGTCCAGGTTTCCCCTGTTTCCATCGCCCATTGGGGCACTTTTGTTCAACCGACCGTTCTGTCCAATGGCCAGGCTAAGTTCCAAATAGAAGTGACCCTCGAAAATGCCATGTCAAATAAGGTGAAAGCCAAAGTCCGCAATACGCTTTATGATTCGAATATGAACAAAATCACATCTTCTGAATCGGCGATACAGCTGGAACCTAAAACGAAAGGTATCTACAAGGCGGAAGATGACGGATACAAGAAATTGCCGGTCAATACCCAAGTATTCACATTGCGCAATCCAAAACTGTGGACGATAGACGACCCCTATACCTATTTTGTAAACACGCAAATCATTGTAGGCAGCCACGTTGTTGATGAATATACGACTAGGACAGGTGTGCGTACCTTTGCCTTTAGTCCGACAACAGGCTTTTCTCTCAATGGGAAACCAATGAAAATCAATGGTGTCTGCCAGCATCATGACTTCGGTTGTTTGGGAGCCGCCTTCAATGAGGATGCTCTGCACCGTCAACTTCGTATGCTTAAGGAAATGGGTGTCAATGCTATCAGATGTTCCCATAATCCTCCTGCACCGGAAATGCTGGAAATGTGTGATACGATGGGATTCATCGTTATGGATGAATCTTTTGACATGTGGCGCAAAAGAAAAACCCGGAATGACTACTCTCGTTATTTCAACAAATGGCAAGAACGTGACCTTACAGACTTGATACGTCGTGACCGCAACCATCCAAGTATTTTGATGTGGAGTATTGGTAATGAGGTATTGGAGCAGTGGACTCATGCAGATGCTGACACATTGTCTCTCGAACAGGCCAATCTCCTGCTCAATTTCGGACACGATGCTTCTATGTTGGCAAAGAACGGGAAAGTGAGCGTCAATTCTGTGCTTACCAAGCAACTTGTAGATGAGGTGAAGGAACTTGATACATCACGTCCGGTGACGGCAGGATGCAATGAGCCTGATCCCAACAATCATCTTTACAAAAGTGGTGCTTTGGATATCATAGGTTTCAACTACCATGAACAGTACGTCAAAGACGTACCTAAAAATTTCCCGGGCAAGCCGTTCATTATGACGGAAAGTGTGTCGGCACTCGCTACGCGTGGTTTCTACCGAATGCCAAGTGATTCTATAATAGAAACGCCGACAACATGGTGGGGACAATATACCGATCCTACTTACCAGTGCAGTTCCTACGACAATCATCATGTACCTTGGGGAACCACACACGAAAATATGTGGGACATAGTGAAGCACACTCCTTGGTGCTCCGGACAATTTATCTGGACGGGATGGGACTATATCGGAGAGCCGACGCCGTTCTCTTATCCGGCCCATTCCAGTTACTTTGGAGTTATCGATCTTGCCGGATTTCCTAAAGATGCATTCTATTTCTATCAAAGCGAGTGGACCTCACAAACTGTTCTTCATCTGTTTCCCCATTGGAATTGGTTGCGTGGACAGGATGTCGATTTGTGGTGTTACTATAACAATGCAGATGAGGTGGAACTGTTCATTAACGGCAAAAGCCAAGGGGTACGCCGCAAGGCTGATGACCACCAATATAGAGTACAGTGGCATGTGAAATTTGAACCGGGTACTGCAAAAGTCGTATCTAGAAAGAATGGTAAAATAGTTGCCACACAAATCAATTATACGGCAGGTGCTCCAGACCATATTCGACTGACTCCCGACCGTAAGGAAATGTCAGCAGATGGCAAGTCTTTGACATTCGTAACCGTCGAGATTTTAGACAAGGACGGTCATCTCTGCCCGAATGCGATGAATCAGATTTTCTTCTCTACCGAAGGCGATGTACGTATAGAGGGAGTGGACAATGGTGCGCAATGGTCTCTTGAACGTTACAAAGACAACAAGCGCCGCGCTCTGTATGGAAAATGCCTTGTCGTGTTGCGTTCCGGTAAATCACCAGGTAAGGCCACTCTTACAGCACGGGGCGTTGATCTGAAAGATGCCAAAATATCTATTGACATCAGATGATTGACGTCAATTCTTGGAATGGCAGAATGTTTGATGCCTTGTAAAATATGGGAGACTGAGAATAATACTCAGTCTCCTTTTTTGTATAGTCTAACTTATTGTCTTTTATTAGATGTGATGATTTCTCACTATTGCATATCCAAATCAGCAAGACTCCATTATTTTCTTGTAAAAAGAAATCTGACAATCTTGAACAAATGTTTTTTCATATCGGGATGCTATCATAGTGCGGGCTTTTGCTTTCATGTTATTTCTTTGATCGTCATCTTCATACATCCGTTTCATTGCGTTGTACAATGCCGATACATTATGTGACGGGACAATAATACCGTTTGCTCCGTCTGCAATGATTTCACGGCTTCCGTTGATATCTGTTACAATGGATGGAAGCCCCATGGCTCCGGCTTCCAATACTGTGTTTGGAAAACCTTCTCTATATGATGGCATAACAAGACAGTCGGCGTTGGCGTATTCGAAAAGTAGGTCATCGCCATATCTCCCGCCGGGTGTTGAGATGGCAGGATGTTCTGCGATAGTCCTTTTGGTCTGTTCCTTTATGGGATCCAGATGCTCCTCGTATTTACCGACAAGGATGAGTCTGACATTTGTATTCGTCTGATAAAGTTGTGTGAAGGCTTCCACTAATTCGTTGATGCCTTTATCGCCGACGATACGGCCCACAAATAAGAAAGTGAAGGTGGAATTGTTGTTCCCTTTCTCATATCTTTTGGGGTCAAACCGGTTTAAGTCTATTCCCCGTACATTTCCATATCCCAACACCTTCATGGGTTTTCTCGTTATCCCCCCATTCTTCAAGTCGTTCAAAACGCCCTGTCCTTCTGGTATGACGTGTGTAGCGCATCTACACGTGAGCCAATCCGTAAACATAATAATGCGGCGTGACAATCCTTTTGCTGTTGGCCATATGAGTCCGGTGAAGGTATGTATGCGTATGGGCACTCTTGTAATAAAGGCAGCAATCATACATAGAAGACCGGCTTTGGGGGTTATGGAATGTACGACGTAAGGCCTTTCACGCATAAACAGCACCGTCAGACGGAAAAGTGACATGAGGTCTCTAACCGGTGAAATATGTCTTTCCATGGGTATCCCAAAGCATCGGAAACCGTCCTCTTTCAGTTTGTCCAATTCTGCGCCGGGGGATGTGACTGCTTCCATCTCATATCCTTCTGTACGCATCCGTTTCATGATCTCTTCAAAAAAATCAACGGACATCGATACTGTGCAGGCTCGCATTATTTTTTTGTTGTTGCATTTCATTTGTCTCTCATTCCTTGTTTTGGGGGAGCATCTAATTCTTGCTTATAAGGTCTTGCATGATCATTCTTTCCGCCCATCCTATGCCGTTGTCGGAAAGTATTTGTTGGTCATTGTCAAATTCTTCTCTTATACCGTTGTCTTTCGTCTCATTTGACTCAGACAAATATTTGCGGAATAAAGTTACGGCTTCGGTGATTTTTGACAGTATCCATTTTGCATAACCGGCATTTAGGTAGTCAGAGGGTAACGGGTCTTTTTCTGATATAAGCGTATTGTATATTTTGTCTGCTTCTGATGCCTTTCTATATATAAGGCACCCCCATGCCAATGCGCGTCTGATGTCCTTTTGTTGCGGATTTTCATAGTATAGACGATACAGTATGTCCATCCCTTCGCTTATTTTCTTGAGATGGAGTCTTGTTATGGCCAAATTGAGCTTATATTTGATGTTCTCTTTATGTTCAGACTGGAGTTTTTCATAAAGATTTTCTGCTTGTCCGAATCTTTTTTGGGCAAAGGCAATTCTTGCCAAACTTCTTAAGGCGTATTCGTCAGAAGGGGCTGAACTTGATATTTCCTCAAATATCGCTTGTGCCTTGTCCAATTGACTCGTTCGTAAGTAAACTTGCGCCAAAACAAACTTCGCATCCCGGCTTACGGGTATCGGAGCATTTGCGTACATAGACAGAATATCATTGTACAGGTTTCGCTTGAAGAAGAAAATGGCAAGTTTGTCACGTTCTTCCTGAAGTGATAGGCCCTTGCTGAATTCCATAGCGAAGAAAAATGAAGTGTTCCATACAAATGGATTGGAGAAGTCGTTCTTGTTTTGGTACAGATTGAAAAATCTGTACAGGTCTTGCAAGTACGACCTCCGGATATAGGCGGGATGTTCTGTATCGTTATTCTCTTGTATGAATGTATAGTCCATACTGCTTCCAATCATTTCATGGATGTTGGCGGGCAATTTGTCCATAATGGATGACAAGCCTAAGACAAATGAATATTTGTCCGAATCGCAGAATACTCCGTCATTCAATATTTTAGTCAATGGATTGTCGGTGCCTATCTTTTCGATAGCTGTGGCTATTTGCGGGTGTTGTGGATAATACGGACAAAACCAGTTGCTCAATTTGTAGAAAAACGTGAAGCGTTTCATTTGGGAGAAACCTCCGAAATAAATGTCAGAACCCGCCTTTTGCATGGCTCTCATACGTTCGAATGTATTCTCCAATTTTTCAATTTCTCGATCCGCGGTTTCCGGATCCAGGATGTCTTTCAGTGCATCGTCGTCTTCACGTTCTATAAGACCGGAACGTGTGATGTGCAGGTCATTGTTTTTGATAAGTGTGGGCAGTATGTCATTTTGTATGATACGGTTGTCTGCATCTGTGTTGCAACAATAGAAGAGCTGAATCTGCAATTCCAGTATCTCTCTTCGACAATTTTCTATCTTGTAGATGGTCTCGAGGGTCTTGCATATCTCGGGTATGGCAAGTTCGTCACTGTTTTTAGGCATGGAAAGAATCCATCCGACCAGGGCACGTTGGCGTATGTGTTCGTCTGTGCTGTCTGTATAAAGTGTTGTGAGCGTTTTCCATTTGTTGAGATCGAAGACGCTGATACAGGAAAGCGTTATTGCACTTATAAGCATTCCTGCGTCTCGTGCATCTATTGTCGGTGACAAGAGCGTCTTCTTCATTTGGGCCGATAAATCGTCGGGCCATTGTCCGCTGGTGAGAATACCGTTGAATGTGCGGTCCATGAAAGCCTGATGGCGCTCGTATATGTCATGCATGGATGTTGTGCCGTTGATGCCGTTGCCCAATGACAAGATGGCTATGTCTTGTACATATTCTTCTAGGTGTTGTTTGATATCATCCAAATGGTCTTTTATGTTGCAAGCGTGGGATGTAGCCTCAACAAATGTACGAACCGTCGTTTTCAAATGGTCTATCCGAAGATTGGTATATAGTTTATACGTTTTCTTCAGAAGTCCCTGATAGATGGTGTCTGCCTGTTCGTCTCTAAAACCGCGTTGTAGAAAACTGCACATCAGACTATAGTCATTTTCTATATCCTCAATAGTAGAAGGCGCTTTAGGCAATACACCCTCGGCTTGCTTATTCCGAATGAGTCGTATTGCCTTGTTAAGGTTGCGCTCTGTCAATATGCTATGTAGTATTATGTTTTTCATTGATTTCGAATGAGCAAACTTTGGAAACGTTTTGGTAAGGTGCTAGTGTTTCAGCCATTGTTCCGCTGCCGTTATATCGGCAGGACGTGGCGATGAGGCATGTGGAAATTTGAAACGTGGCAACGCATGTGTTTGTTCGGCTGTCAGACTATAGTATTTTGACAGTATGTCCGTATAGTGTGTCAGCCCTCTACTTGTAATCGAATCACAGGCACGGTTGTAGGCGGTAATGAATGCTTTCAATTGTTGCTGTCTTCTCTTGTCGGACATCTTTTTTTGATTGAATGCGATAACTCCCAGTGAGATGCCTGTGTCTCTACTGTCATAGAGTTGTTCATGTCCTGCTTCCATCGCAACAGTAGCCTGAGGCTCTGTGAGCCATAACGCATCCATTTCATTGTTGAGAAGCATGGATAACCGAATGTTTACGTCATTGACTTGTATCTTGAACACTTGTGCGGAAGTTTTAACTCCATGAAGAGCTTTGTCGGAGAAGAAATCTGTTGCCGAGTATCTGGTCATGGCAATCATCTTGTCTCCGAGTTGGTCTGTTCTCTTGAGTCTGGCTTTGTGGTTGGCCACAAGTTTCCAATAAGCATTTGTCGAAGACGCAAAATGGAGTGAAACCCCTTTTTGTCGTAGCCGCGATGCTCTGACGAGATCGGTCACAGCTCCCTCCGCACATTCTCCGGCAAGAGCGGTGTCGCAATCCATTTGGGCGTTGAAAAGTTTCAGACGTATGTCAACTCCCAATGTATCGAAGTAATGTTTCTCTTTTGCCAGAAATAGTGGAAGGCAATCCAATGTCGGCATGACGGCTATCTTCAGTGCTAGAGAGTCTTCTCTATGCAGACGTTGACGTTCTTCTTTGGATATACGCCGTTGTTCTTCGACGGAGCGTCCGCATGATGTGAACAATATGCAGGCCAAAATTACGAATGAAATTATCTTTTCCATAGAGATTTTTGTTAGTCAATGTCAACGATCGTGATGCCTGCACCGCCAAATTGCACATGTTCGTCACGGAATGACGAAACTGCGGGTACGGTAGCCAGATATTGTCGGATGAGTTGGCGAAGTATGCCGTTTCCCTTACCGTGAAGAATTCTTACTCTCGGCATGCCGACAAGAATGGCATCGTCTATGAAGTAGGTGACGGCGTGTAGAGCCTCATCGCCTCTCATGCCTCTTACATCGAGATCCTGATGGAAGTTCTCGCGGCGATTGTCAATGGTTTGTCTGGTCTCCCGGCTGATGGAAGTCAGTCTTGTGGCTGTAGTCTGGGGCGCTTGTGCTGCTTCAAGGCGGTTGGTTCGCATTTTGGTCCGCATATCTCCGAAAATCACAGTGGCCTTGTCGCCGGATATGTCTTCAATACGTCCGACAGTAGTCATACCCTTAATGCGTACAGTGTCACCTACACAATATGAAGTATTCTCCTTTTTAATTGTGCTTGCTGTAGAAGAAACCGGAGAGGCATTGTGCGCTTTGTTTTCAGCCTTCTCTTTTTTCCGCTTTTCACGTCTTTGCCTCCGTTCCTCTATTTGTTTCATTTTCCGGGCAATCAGCTCGTCTTTGTTTTGGGCATCTGTGTCGCCCACCATTTCTTTGAAGAGTGCGAGTTCTTCGCGTATGCGTTTGGTGGATTCTTTCTCGGCTTGCTTTTCTCGGATTTCCTTGATGACGTTTTCTATTTTCCGATTGCTTTGACTGATGAGCTCTTCTGCTTGTTCCTTGGCTTGGCGCATGATGTCGCGGCGTTTGGTGTCAAGCTCTTTCACGTCAGACTCATATTTGGATATGATCCGTTCCAAATCCTTTTCGCGCTGATGTATACTTTGGCGCTTGCCTTCCCAGTAACGTTTGTCGCGTACAATATCTTGCAGGTATTTGTCGCTTTGTATGTATTCGGAACCGACAATCTCACTTGCATCGCGTATCACCGCTTCGGGTAATCCAGTCTTGCGCGCAATTTCGATGGCAAATGAACTTCCTGGTTGTCCGATGGCCAATTGGAATAGAGGCCGCATCTCATGGCGGTCATATAGCATTGCGGCATTTACAACACCGGGATGACTGTCAGCGTAGTGCTTCAGGTTTTGGTAGTGTGTAGTGATGACGCCATAAGCCTTTTTTGAACAGAACTGTTTGAGCACAGCTTCTGCAATCGCGCCTCCGATCTGAGGCTCTGTACCTGTTCCGAATTCGTCGATAAGCAAAATCGTCGCATCGTTTGCCTGGCGCATCATGCACTTCATGTTGGTCAGATGGCTGGAATATGTACTGAGGTCATTTTCGATGCTTTGCTCGTCGCCAATATCTATCATGATATCCTTGAATACGCCTGCAGTAGACCTTTCGCTGAACGGGATGGAAATCCCGCATTGCAGCATATACTGTAGTAATCCCACGGTTTTCAGACATACGGATTTTCCTCCGGCATTGGGACCGGAGATGATAAGTATGCGGTCTTCCTCAGTAAGGGTAATGTCGAGAGGAATGATGGATTTGCTTTGTTTTCGGAGCGACAGCTGGAGTAATGGATGGATGGCCTGTATCCAGTCGAGTCGCGGACGGTTGTCAACCTTTGGCTCTATTCCGTTGACCAGGCGGGCGAATTCCGCCTTTGCACGTATAAAATCTACAATCCCCAAAAAACGGTATGAAGACAGGATCTCACGCACATGCGGACGCACCAACTTTGTAAATTCAGTAAGAATTCGCAATATTTCCCGTTGCTCCTCGGCTTCCAACTCCCGTATGCGGTTGTTGGCTTCCACTACTTCTGTTGGCTCCACATATACTGTTTTTCCGGTAGCCGACTCGTCGTGTACTATGCCTCGCACTTTTCTCTTGACACCAGGTGCAATGGGGATGACAAGTCTTCCGTCGCGCATGGTGGGGGCGACGTCCTTGTCAACGAGTCCTTCGGCCTGTGCCGAGCGCAATATACTGAAAAGTGTGCGTGATATACTTCCCTGTGTTCGTGACAGTTCTTGTCTGATGTCTGCTAGGGCTGGTGAGGCATTGTCTTTTATCTTGCCGTATTTGTCGAGTATTTGGTCGATGCGGCGGATAAGATCCGGAAACGTGAAGGCATCTGCGGTGAGAAGGTGAAGAGTAGGGTAGGTATATATGTTCTCGTCGGTGCATCTGTCGAAAACAGTGGTGATGCCACTGACTGTTTCGAGAGAACGACGAAGATCGAACAGCTCGCTTTCTTCAAGATGGGTGCCGTCCAGTCGAATGCGCGATATCGATTCGCGAAGATCAAAGAAGAATTGTAAGGGAAATTGTTCTTCTGTGTCCTGCAGTCTACGAAATTCCGTCGTTTGCATAAACCATTCGTTGATGGTGTCTGCATCATAGGATATAGACATCGTCTCAACGCGTTCTTTTCCTAAAGGACTGAGACAGTGCTGACGGAGCAAAGTGCGTATTTCTCGGAAACCGATTTTCTCTTCGAAGTTGTTAGGGTATATCATGGAGTGATATTAGCTGAATCTGTAAAATGGATGAAATACGTTCTATCCTAAACGCTGCAATATTTGGCTGATGCCCTGTTCCCGATGGCATATGCGTACTTCAATGCCAAATTTGTTATGCAGATGTTCTGCGAGGTGTTGGGCGGAATATACGCTACGATGTTGTCCTCCGGTACATCCGAAAGAGAACATCAAGTCTGTAAATCCTCTCTGGATATAACGGGCAACGTGTGCATCTGCCAATTTGTATACGCTTTCGAGAAAAGTCAGTATTTCTCCGTCATCTTCCAAAAAACGGATGACAGGTTCGTCCAGTCCGGTCAGTTTTTTGTATGGTTCGTAGCGACCTGGATTATGGGTTGACCGACAGTCGAATACATACCCTCCTCCGTTGCCGGATTCGTCATCTGGTATTCCTTTTCGGAATGAGAAACTGTAGACGCGGACGACAAGAGGCCCTTTTCCGTCGTATTTGGAGTAGGTTGCCGGACCATCTTGCGGGTTGCCTTTATAGATGTTGCTTTCCGCTGTGCGGAAACCGTCTGACCTGCTGATTGCAGATTCTTCGATGTGTGCATATTGAGGCAATTCCGTCAGACGTTTAAGAACGTCCATCATGTATGGATACGGGAATTCTTTGGACATGGCGAGCAGTTCACGCAGGTTGTCCAGCGCAGGCGGTATAGAATCGAGAAAATGTTTTTTACGCTCGAAATATCCACGGAACCCATATGCCCCAAGTACTTGCAGCGTGCGGAATAAAACAAATAGGCTGAGCCGGCCGACGAAATGGCGGACCGATGGTACTTCTGTATAGTTTTTCAGCGAATCATAATATTCTGCTACTAACTCGCGGCGTAATTTGTGGGAATATTTGGCGGATGCTTGCCACAAAAATGAAGCTAAATCGTAGTAGAAAGG
>CAVHOL010000001.1:79775-128790 GCA_963637655.1 bacterium
GTAGAAAGGCCCTTTCCGCCCACCTTGAAAGTCTATGAAATACGGTTCGTTGTCACCGACGAGCATGACGTTGCGGGCCTGAAAATCCCGGTAGAGAAAAGCCTCGTTTTTCTCACTCGTCAAGTCTTTTGCCAAAAGGCGGAAATTGGCTTCCAATTTCAATTCGTGAAAATCGAGCCCAGATGGCATTAGAAAGCAGTATTTAAAGTAATTGAGGTCAAAGAGTACACTTTCCTCGTTGAATTCCGGTTGGGGATAACAATTGCTCCATTCCATGCCGCGGGCACCGCGTATCTGTATGTTGGGTAACTGGCGAATAGTAGCTATAAGCAAGTCTTTCTCATTCTGGTTGTATCTGCCTCCTGCATTCCGGCCTCCCTTGATGGCTTCAAACAGTGATATCTTTCCCAAGTCAGTCTGAAGGTACACGCACTCGTCTTCGCTTGCAGCGATGATATGCGGTACTGGCAGTTGCCTGAGTTCGAAATGACGGGCCAAGTAGATGAATGCATGGTTTTCGTCACGGCTTGTACCGACAACACCGATGACTGTATTTCCGCATTTGTCAAACAGCCGGTAATATTCTCGGTTGCTTCCGGCCCCCTGTATTTTCTCTATTGTTGTGGGCTCATTGCCATTCCATTTGGCGTAAAGGTTTATCAGATCTTTGTAACCGGCAGATATAGTTTCATTCATCTTCTTGATCAGTTGTGGAGTTTTTGTTCATTTTCGTTTTTGTCCATAGTACGAATATCCTGTCTATAGCAAGCAACAGGAATAGTACGGCCAGAGAAATGCTGATGCTCTTTGTCAGCAAAAACAGTCCTCCTACGATAATGACAAATCGTAGAATGTATTTGGGAGTCAGAAGATCTTTCATGTTGCGAAGTTACACATTTTAT
The DNA here is from genome assembly GCA_963637655.1 of bacterium. Taxonomy (GTDB): domain Bacteria; phylum Bacteroidota; class Bacteroidia; order Bacteroidales; family Bacteroidaceae; genus Prevotella. The sequence continues at coordinate 80,678 of CAVHOL010000001.1, forward strand.
TTGTAATAGTAGGATTGTACGTGCAAAAACTGGAACATCAGTCTGTGAGGCTTGCTGCTGTTGTTTGAGCGTCATAATTTGTATAGGCGGGTTCTAAAAATTACCTTTGATGGATTTTTGATTTTTAGCCGGACTGGTTTTCCCGTCTTTCTGAAGGAGCATAGCGGGCTATGCGACTGAAGAAGGACGAAAAAGATGCCGGATAAAATCAAAAAGACACAAAGAGTATATCCGTCAAAATAGAATTTAATAATGCGTGGAATTTTTAGAACACGCCTAAGGCGGGTTCTAAAAATTACCTTTGATGTATTTTTGAATTTTAGTCGAGCAGATTTTTCTGTCTTTCTGAAGGAGCATAGCGGGCTATGCGACTGAAGAAGGGCGAAAAAGATGCCGGATAAAAACAAAAAGACACAAAGAACATACCCGTCAAAATAAAATTTGATAATGCGTGGAATTTTTAGAACACGCCTATAGACTTATTTACCATTACCAAAAACTTTGTCGTATTGGATAAAATGCGTAACTTTGTGTGCTATATTATTATTGCGCAATCTTATGATGCAGGCTATGATTTTTGCGGCAGGCTTGGGTACTCGCTTGAAACCCCTCACAGATACGATGCCAAAGGCATTGGTGCGGGTCGGTGGCAAGCCGCTGATAGAGTATGTGATACAGAGACTTGCCGATGCCGGTATCAGACGTATTGTTGTCAATGTTCATCATTTCTCTTCTCTGATTATAGACTACGTCCGTGAAAGAGACAATTTTGGCTTGGATATAATAATTAGCGACGAGAGTGACAAGTTGCTTGATACAGGCGGAGGCATAAAAAAGGCTGCATCCTTGTTTGATAATGGCTCGCCCATTCTCATACACAATGTTGACATATTAAGTAATGTAGATTTGCGCCAGTTTTATGAGGCGGCTCAAAATCAAGAGACGATTATGGGAAACCCCGTGTGCTTAGTGGATGGTGCTTTGGGGTATGCGATGCCGTCCTCTTCTGCCAGTTTGCCTGTAGATGCCGTGTTGTTGGTCAGCCAGCGCAAGACCAAACGCTATTTGTTGTTTGACAGTGATATGACACTTGTCGGTTGGACAAATGTCGAAACTGGAGAGGTCAAAAGTCCATATGGACAAATAGATGCGCGAAAATACCAAATGTTTGCCTTCGCTGGAATACATGTCATTTCACCGCGTTTAGTTGGTGCCATGGACGGGTTCCCGGATAAATTTGGCATCATGGATTTCTATTTGAAGACCTGCGCGACCCATCGTATTGTAGGGTTTGTGAAGAATGATCTGTCGCTGATGGATATTGGAAAGCTGGATACACTTTCGCAAGCGGAGGATTTCTTGAACAATCTAAATAAAGACAAAATTTGAAAATCGTTCTACATTAATATATTCATAACGAATGCAACAGAAGATAATAATTCTCGATTTCGGTTCTCAAACGACGCAGCTTATAGGTCGTCGTGTTCGCGAACTTGACACCTTCTGCGAGATTATGCCTTACAACAAATTCCCAAAGGATGATCCGTCTGTCATAGGAGTAATTCTGAGTGGTAGTCCTTATTCCGTTCATGACAAAGAGGCCTTCAAGGTAGACTTGAGCCAGTTTGTCGGCCGGATTCCTGTTTTGGGTATCTGTTATGGTGCGCAGTTTATATCTTATGCCAATGGCGGAAAGGTTGAGGCTGCTGACAGCCGTGAATATGGCCGTGCCAATTTGGAATATTTCGAACATGAAAATCCTTTGTTCAAAGGATTTGAAAAGGATTCGCAAGTTTGGATGAGTCATGGAGACACCATTACTGCCATTCCTGATGGCTATGAGTGTATCGCCTCTACTGCCAACGTGAAGTACGCAGCCTATGCATCAACCAAACAACCGGTCTGGGCTGTGCAGTTTCACCCCGAAGTGTTCCATTCACTGCAAGGAACGCAGCTGTTGAAGAATTTTGTCGTAGACATCTGCGGTAGCAAGCAGGATTGGAGTGCTGACTCGTTTGTAGAGACTACGGTGGCCGAACTGAAAGAACAGTTGGGTGACGACAAGGTGATTCTCGGACTTTCGGGTGGTGTGGATTCCAGTGTGGCTGCGGTATTGCTGAACAAGGCTATAGGCAAGAATCTTACATGTATCTTTGTCGATCATGGTATGCTTCGCAAAAATGAGTTCCATGATGTGATGGAGGATTATAAGTGCCTCGGTCTTAATGTGATTGGAGTCGATGCAAGTGAAAAGTTCTTTGCTGATTTGGCAGGAGTCACCGATCCTGAACAGAAACGGAAAATCATTGGACGAGATTTTGTGGAAGTGTTCAATGCTGAGGCAAAGAAACAAGTCGGTGCCAAATGGCTGGCGCAAGGCACCATATATCCCGACCGTATAGAGTCTCTCAATATTACGGGAAAGGTAATCAAGAGCCACCACAACGTAGGCGGATTACCCAAAGAGATGAATCTGCAGTTGTGTGAACCGCTGAAATGGCTTTTCAAGGATGAGGTGCGCAGAGTCGGACGTTCTATGGGTATGCCCGAGCATCTCATCACGCGTCATCCTTTCCCTGGCCCTGGTCTTGCCGTAAGAATTTTGGGGGATATTACCCCCGAGAAGGTGCGTATCCTGCAGGATGCAGACGATATCTACATCCGTGGACTTCGTGAGTATAAAGTGAAACTCTCCGGAGAGGACGCTCGGCGTGTATTGGCTGCAGGGGTTCCTGCCGATATGCAAAATGGAGAGATAGAAGTCTCTCTTTATGATCAGATATGGCAAGCCGGTACAGTGCTTCTCTCGACTGTTCGCTCTGTAGGCGTGATGGGCGATGAGCGTACTTACGAACATCCAGTCGCACTACGGGCAGTCACGTCAACTGATGCAATGACTGCCGACTGGGCACATTTACCATACGATTTTATGGCAAAGGTATCCAACGAAATCATCAACAAGGTACGAGGTGTCAATCGAGTATGTTATGACATCTCTTCAAAACCGCCATCGACAATCGAATGGGAATAAGCCGAAAATGGTAGGTTGAGCAAATATTTGTACCCGTCTAAATAATAAAAGGGGATTTGTTGACAAAGTTTGATGGTCAACAAGTCCCCCTTTTAACTCTGATATCAACGGATTGTGTTTATCCAAGCAGTAATTGTTTCCAGTACATCGGGAGAAATGGTCTCCTCTATTTGCTGATACTCGACTAAAGATCCTGTCTTGCAGTGCTGGAAGAGATGATTGAGATCATCCAGCGCAAGAATAGTATTTTTGCAGTTCGACAATCCCTGCTTCAGTACTTTTATGTTAGCATCACAGTCTACTTGTGTGTCTTTCTTCCCGTTTAAGGCAAGAACAGGACACTTGATATATCGAAGTTGTTTGCCAATGTCGACTGTAAGGAAATGGCGCATATAAGGCACTCTCAGCTGTTCCATTGCTTTGCTCAGTATAGGCTTGAGCATAACGGGTACAGTGTCCAATTTGATATCGCCAACACATCCCCCTTTCTTCAACATTGAAAATATATTGTCCAAAGAATTGCAGTATTGGTTAACCGTTTCAGCGGGGATTCCTATAGAAGAAAGGGTGTGCCTGTTCTGCATCAAGAGGGTTTCGCTTCCTGAGATGGCCATACCAGCCAGCGATACTGCAAAGTCTGTTTTGTGCTCTGCAGCAAGCATCAAGGCAATGGTGCCACCCTCGCTATGCCCCAATACGCCGACTTTCTCAAACCGATTGCGTAATGTCTTTATGCCGGCTTCGGCATCTTGTTTGAAATCATCCGTCGTATAATCCATGAATATGACAGTTGAATCTCCGTATCCCCTGTCGTCGTAGCGAAACGACGCAATGCCATGATGGGCCAGGGCGTCTGCAATGACAGCAAAAGGTTTGTGGTCAAAGAATTCCTCGTCACGGTTTTGTTGGCCGCTGCCTGTTATCATCAGTACGACGGGTGTCTTCTTGGTGTAGCCTTTGGGTAAGGTCAATGTACCGTTGAAGGAAAAATTCCCGTTGGTAAAGTGTACATACTCTTCATTGTATGGAAAGGGGGCTGTCGGTGTTTGAGGGCGCTTTGTTTCTAATTTCCCGGGTACGAGACTCAAAGGAAGAGCCATTCCATTTTGCCGGAATGTTCCGCAGATGCTGTCACCATGATTTACTCCATCAAAGACGGCGCCTATTGCAAGAACAGTCACTTTTATTTTGTTGTTTTCAAATGCTGTTTTCTCTGCCTTGATGCCCTTGACGCCTTGTGATGGAGAATCAAGGGTACAGCCGTCGGCCATAAAATTGAAAACCAATGGCAATTTGATGCCTTGTACATCAAGTTCGCCATTCCATGAGCCTTCTTGTGCATTGGCATTTGTCAATGATAGAATGCACATAATGATCAGTAATATCCTTTTCATTCCTTTGACTTAATATGAATCCATGAGTAAATGATGCAAAGGTACGATTTTTTTTCTATCCTTGATTTTCATTAACGTATCCCGCAGGTTTTTCCTTGGGTTTGTGGCGGTTTCTCGACCAAAAGTGTTATCTTTGCAACGCTCAGATGAGAACTGGAAATCTATAAAATCCCCTGAAAAACGGTCAATGTACGAGTTTGAAGAGCGTCGGTTACAAGGGAGAAACGAATTTTCAGTAATATTCGTTTAAGCATCATTCTTTGAACAAACACCTAAAATACAAACAATATATGAAACCAACATTATTACTCCTTGCGGCTGGAATGGGAAGCCGCTATGGCGGTTTGAAACAGCTTGATGGCCTTGGCCCCAATGGTGAGACCATTATGGATTATTCCATCTATGATGCCATAAAAGCAGGATTCGGAAAAATCGTATTTGTCATACGCAAAGATTTTGAACAAGAATTCCGTGACAAGGTGCTTTCAAAGTATGAAGGCCATATTCCCGCTGAACTCTGCTTCCAGGCCCTTGATGACCTGCCTGAAGGTTTCTCTGTACCTGAAGGAAGAGTAAAACCGTGGGGTACAAACCACGCTGTATTGATGGCGAAGGATACAATAAAAGAACCATTCTGTGTCATCAATTGCGATGATTTCTACAACCGTGATGCCTTTATGGTGATCGGAAAGTTCTTGTCGGAACTTCCTGATGGAGCAACGAACAAGTATGCTATGGTTGGTTTCCGTGTCGGCAATACACTTTCTGAGAATGGTACGGTTGCGCGTGGTATCTGTTCCAAGGATGCAGACGGCAATCTGACAACTGTTGTTGAGAGAACCGAAATCAAGCGTGTTGACGGCCCGGTCTGCTACAAAGACGAAAAGGGAGAATGGATCGGCGTGGAAGACAATACGCCTGTGTCAATGAATATGTGGGGATTTACTCCCGATTATTTCCAGCACAGTGAAAGTTACTTCAAGGAGTTCCTTTCTGATCCCAAGAATATGGAGAACCTGAAGGCCGAGTTCTTTATTCCCTTGATGGTCAACAAACTGATCAACGAAAAAACCGCTACTGTCAAAGTGCTTGACACTACGAGCAAATGGTTCGGTGTAACCTACGCTGCTGATCGCCCAAGTGTTGTTGCAAAGATACAAAGCCTTGTAGACGAGGGTGTATACCCTGACAAATTGTTCTAAATAAACGAAAGTTTCTAGTTTAGGACTTACTGATAAAAGTGAACGTGCTCGGCTTTGCCGATTTTCAGTCTGTTTCAATTGACGGATTAATTATCGGATAATCCCGTCCGACAATTGTACAAAGGCCTTGTACGAATACTACAAGGGCCTTGTACTGACGCTACAAAGGCCTTGTACTGACGCTACAAAGCCTTTGTACGAACCGTACAAGGGCTTTGTAGTCTTTTCGGTTGACGAGTAAGCATCTGACCAATAAAAAAGGAGCGCATTCTGATGAATGCTGCTCCTTTTTTATTGGGATAAAGTATGTTGCTTTCGTCAAATAAACTTATTCTATTACAACAAGAGGAGTGTCTTCCATTACGCTCTCACCCTGCTTTACACAGATGGCGGTCACTTTTCCGTCTTGCTCAGCTTCGAGATTGTTGGCCATCTTCATAGCTTCAAGCACTACGACGGTATCGCCTTTTTTGACCTCATCGCCGACAGCTACCTTTATTTCTGTTACAACACCGGGAAGGGGAGCACGAAGGGCGTTGGCTGTGTTTACGTTGGAAGTGGTTGTGGTCTCATTCTCGTCTGAAGTGGTTGCTGCCTTGACAACAACTTTCTTCTTCTCTTCCTTGGGCTCTTCCTCCATCTCCACCTTATATTCAACACCATTTACGGTGACTGTGGCAATGTTCCCTTCTATCTCACCGATGGCTACTTCATATTTTTGGCCATCTATGGTATATTTGTATTCTTTCATTCTTCTCTTTGTTTTATGGATGAACTGTCATCTGGAGCATTCTGGCGTTCCATAGTGTCTTGCGCTCCTTGATGGTGATGATTCCAGGTTCGTTGTCATGGACGTTGTTTCCTCTGAAATCATGCAAAGCCAAGGCTATGGCCGCATATACTGCATTGTCTTTCTTTTCCATGATTGAAATGTTTGTTGTTTCTGTTCTACATCGGCATACAACCATGCTTCTTGGCAGGGAGCGACTGGCGCTTGGTTGCCAGCTGGGCCAATCCACGGCAAATGCGGAAGCGAGTGTTGCGTGGCTCGATTACATCGTCAATATAGCCATATTGGGCAGCTTGGTACGGATTGGCAAACATCTCTGTATATTCGTCTTCCTTTTCAGCGAGGAATGCTTTGGGATCTTCTTTTGTCTTTGCCTCTTTTGCGCACAGAACGGCAACAGCGCCGCTTGCACCCATCACTGCAATTTCTGAAGTAGGCCATGCGAAATTGAGATCGGCACGCAACTGCTTGCATCCCATTACGATATGGCTGCCTCCGTAACTTTTGCGTAGTGTGATAGTGATCTTGGGTACAGTGGCTTCGCCGTATGCGTAGAGCAATTGAGCTCCATGCAGTATGACAGCGTTGTATTCCTGTCCTGTTCCAGGCAAGAATCCCGGAACGTCGACAAGTGATACAATGGGAATGTTGAATGCGTCGCAGAAACGAACAAAACGGGCTCCTTTTCGGCTGGCATTGGCATCAAGCACTCCTGCATAGCAGGAAGGCTGGTTGGCTACGATACCTACGCTTTGACCATTGAAGCGGGCAAAACCTGTAATGATGTTTTTGGCAAACTTGGGCTGAACTTCGAAGAATTCACCATTGTCAGTGATGGCCCCGATGACCTTGTACATGTCGTAGGCCATATTGGGATTGTCGGGAAGAATCTCATTGAGCAAGTCTGCCTTTCTGTCTATCGGGTCTGTGCATTCGACGCGCGGAGCTTCTTCTGTGTTGTTGGAAGGAATGTAGCTCAACAGTTTTCTGATAAGTGCCATTGCTTCTTCCTCAGTCTTTGCAGTGAAATGTGTCACACCGCTTTTTGTGGCGTGTACCGAGGCACCGCCCAAATGTTCTGAATCGATGTCTTCTCCTGTTACAGTCTTGACAACCTTTGGTCCGGTAAGGAACATGTAGGATGTATTTTCCATCATCAGGATGAAATCGGTCAAGGCAGGTGAATAGACAGCACCGCCTGCACAGGGACCAAATATTCCGGAAATCTGAGGAATCACACCGCTTGCCAGAATATTGCGCTCGAAAATCTCTCCGTATCCGGCCAAAGCACAAATACCTTCCTGGATACGTGCGCCGCCAGAGTCATTCATGCAGATGACGGGCGCACCCATGGTCATGGCCATATCCATGACCTTGCATATTTTTTGTGACATTGTCTCAGAGAGAGAACCGCCGTTTACCGTGAAGTCTTGTGCATAAAGGTAGACAAGGCGGCCGTCTATTGTAGCTGAACCAGCTACCACACCATCGCCAAGGTATTGCTTCTTTTCCATACCAAAGTTATGGCAACGGTGCATCTTGAACATGTCGTACTCTTCGAAAGAACCTTCGTCGACGAGCATCTCTATGCGCTCACGTGCTGTGTACTTGCCGCGGTTGTGCTGCTTTTCTATTGCAGCTTCGCCGCCTCCAAGACGCGCTTTTTCGCGTTTTGCGACCAACTCTTTGATTTTCTCAACTTGTTTGCTCATAAATATATGATGGTTAATTGTATACTTGATTTTTGTTGTATGCAAAAGTACGAAAAAAAGGGGAAAGAAAAAAGTCATCCCCCTTTGTTTTGTATTTCTTGTGAAAACAAAGAAGGATGACTGTGTTGCAGATGTCGTACTGCGGATGTCCATGTCGGTCAATCCGCTGCGCATTTCAAGTGATTAATAGTTTTCTGCCTTGATCTCGAAGTAACTCTGCGGGTGTGCGCATACGGGACATACCTTCGGTGCTTTAGGACCGACCACGATATGGCCACAGTTGCGGCAAATCCAGATGCGGTCGCCGTCGCGCGAGAATACCACAGCGTCATTGATGTTCTTGAGAAGGCGGCGGTAGCGCTCTTCATGATGTTTTTCAATGGCACCTACCATACGGAATTTCGCAGCGATCTCGTTGAAACCCTCTTCTTCTGCTTCTTTGGCCATGCGGTCGTACATGTCGGTCCACTCGTAGTTTTCACCTGCGGCAGCGGCTTCAAGGTTCTCTTCGGTACTCTTGACAGCACCGCCCTCAAGATACTTGAACCACATCTTGGCATGTTCTTTCTCGTTCTGGGCAGTCTCCTCAAAGAGAGCAGCAATCTGCTCATATCCGTCCTTCTTTGCCTTGGAGGCGAAGTAGGTGTATTTGTTGCGAGCCATTGACTCTCCTGCAAATGCATCTTGCAGGTTCTTTTCTGTTTTTGTTCCTTTCAGTTCTTTCATAATGTTATTGTTTTGGATGGGGTAATTGTTGTTCTGATTACTGATGCAAAGGTACATATTTGCATTCAAATCAGTGCATATAATTTGTCTATTCATTGATAGATATTCTCTATCGGTCGCCCTTCCTGCTCAGCGCTTCCCTTATTTGGAAGCGTTGTACGCAGCCTGCAAGGATGGCGTAAACCACAACTTGCAGCCAAAGAATTTGTATCTCGGGTTTTATGTCTGACAATAATGCTCCTGTAGTATTCATCTTCACAAATCCCTGTATGCCGAAAGTCGAGGGAAAGATGTAGGAGATATAGTGCCACACAGCGGGTATGTTTGAACCGGGCCATGATATTCCGGAGAGGAACAGGAATGGTACAGATGTGAAAACGACCAGCAGCATGACATGCTCGCGTTGGCGAAGAAATACGGTGAAAGTCATTGCGAAGAAAATGCAGGCCAACAGGTAGGGTAGGGCGAAGCATATAAAATCATATATGTGCAGCATATGCACGAAATGGAACATTTTCGGCACCGCCAACAATATGTAGGCTGTCATCACCGAGAAAACCATGAAATAGCAGAGTGCGCGTCCGACTGTGACTCGTATGGTGCCGCCTCGCTTGTCGTATATGTGTTTCAGACCGGCGTAACGGCCCGTTTCGTAGGATGTTCCTCCAGAAAGGCCAATGCCAAGCAACAGTACTTGCTGGATAATCAACACAAGAACGCCAGGCAGAATGAAATTTCCGTAACCAGCTGTATTGTTGAACATGGGTACTTCTTCGAAATCGAGCGGACGGGTGGTAATGGCATCTTCTCTTGATGTGTAGTTGCCTGACAATGACGTCTGAATTTTTGCATTCATTGTGGATGCAACGGCAGTTGTGGTTTGGTATATTGCCTTGTATGTGAGCATGATACCCATGTTGCAGTATACTCCAACCGTAGAACTTTCCATATGTCCGAGCTTTTTGGAAAATTCTTCGGGAATGTAGATGACACCATAAACAACTTGTCGACCGACCAATTCTTTTGCCTCGTCAAGACTGTTACAGTGGTAGGCCACGTGTACGTCGGGAGATGCATCACACTTACTGATGAATTCCATACTGGTGGCGCTGTGTGAAAGGTCTACGACGGCTACCGGCACTTCTCTTACCACCTCATTGTTGTATATCCATGAATATAGTATCGGGTAGGCAAGAGGCAGCAAAATGACAAAAAGCAACATGCCCTCGTCTTTGAACGTGTTTTTAATCTCGTTCATCCAGACTTGGCAGGTGTCTACAAGGACGTTTAATGTTTTCTTAAGGATGGTTTTCATCATTCTGCTATGGGACTAAGGGAGATATACATAGTGTTTTGCAGCTTTCTGTATACGGAAAATTACCAAGAGGGGAAGGGCTGCAAACAAGATGAGTGCACATATGCTTGTCCATACGTCAGTAAGCGGATATCCTCCCAATACCGCTATTTGGTAGAACATGAAGTAGTGTCTCAATGGGAACAAATTGGCCAAAACCTCCAAAGCCGGATCCATGGCCAATGTCGGAAATGCCGTACCTACCATTGAAAAACTGAGCACCGACCAAAGAGAGCACATGCTCATGGACATTCGTAAAGACGGGAACAATCCGAACAGGAAAATTCCGAATCCTTGTGATGCAAGGACCGTGAGCAATCCAAGAAGCAGTATGGGGAAAATGCCTCTAGGGTGGGGGAAGCCCAGTACGTAGAATACGTAGAAAAGATATCCGTAGAATACAGCCAAATATACGATTGTCAGCGGTATAGTCTTCCCGATCAGGGCGATCCATATGTTGTCGTTCGCTTCTTTGATCCATTGCCGGGCTATACCTTCTTTCAGCTCACTTCCTATATTGTAGGCGCTGACCAGGAATACAAACAACAGTATACATCCAGGTATGAGCATTGTACTGAGGTATACGTTATAATTTGTCCACGGGTTGCTCAGTGGATGCAGGTCTATGACTATCGGTTGTAGGAATGTGCTTATCTGCTTGTTGGTATAGCCTTTGGCGCGCATTGTAGCAGAACTGACTGCTGCGGAACCCAATGTAGAGATGGTTTTTAGATCTCTGAATACCAATGCACCTGCAGTAAGTGATGTGTAGCTGTAATAGAATGATATTTTCGGCTGGCGTGATGCGAGCAACTGTTCGGTCGTGCCTTTGGGAAAATAGATAAAGCCATAGATGTCACCATGTTGCATTGCTTTTCGGGCAGCTCCAACATCTGAGTAGCGTTCTGTAATCTTGGTGGTCTGAAAAGCATCTAGCAGTCTTACCAGCTTGCGGGTTGTCGTAGTGTTGTCCATGTCGACAACACCCACCGGCATCTCTTCGGGGATGCCTTGGTCCATCATTGACGTGAAGTATACAGTTACAAGAATAGGGAACACAATCATGCAGAGAAGGTAAATCTTGTTCGATGACAGACGACGGATTTCCCTTCTAATGATATGTAACAGAGTATATATGCTATTCTTTGCGTTCACGTTGGTGCCTCTTGAGTTGTACGGGTCTCTATGCTGTGTTCTACTTCTTGATGACTAATGACATGCCGGGGCGTAATCCCTCAATCTTGTCTATTGGGCGAGCTTTGACTTCGAATGTCTTCAAGTCATATTGCCCGTTTGATTTTGTCGCCTTCCATACAGCGTACGTTCCTTGATCCTTGATGTAGTATACCTTCATCCGGATTTCCTTGTTGAAGGCCGGTACAAAAGCCGTGATGGTGGAACCCACTTTGATATTGTCAAGCTGGTCTTCGCGGATATTGAATGTACCCCACATGTCTTTCATAATGGAAACGTTCATGATCGGGGAACCGGTTCCGACCAATTCTCCGATTTTCGGGAAAATCTCGCTGACTTCTCCGTCCATCTGAGCTATCTGCATGGTCTCGTGAATATATGCGTTCACTTCCTGTACGGCTCCGCGTGCTCTGTTTACCTGTGCAGCTGTGGCCTCTTTCTCTTCGCGGCGTGCACCGTTTACAGCCATGTCGTATTGGCTTTGGGCTGCTTTTACTTGGGCTTCAAGAGCTTTATAGTTGGCAAAAGCCTCATCGCGTTTCTGTCCTGTCATGACACCTTCATCATAGAGGTGCTGCACTCTTGTATACGACTTCTTGGCTATTTCGAGTCCTGCCTTCGCTTGCTGGAGCAGGGCGTAGGCAGCGCGTATTTGTTCTTGGCGTGCACCATTGTTTGTCATCTCATTGATGGCCGATGCGGCCCCTTCAGCCGACAATGCCTGTATTTTTTTCGCTTCTACTTCGGGTGCATCAATGATGGCAAGGGTATCACCTTTTTTGACGAAATCGCCTTCCTTGACACGCAATTCCAGAATACGGCCTGGAACTTTGCTTGAAACACGGTATTCTGATACTTCTACCTGGCCTTGTATGTAGTCAGGCTCTTTTTTCAGTGACAAGGTAGCAATAACTGCAATGAGGACTATGACCACGCCCATTCCGAGGACGGCAAGGAGGACATTCCTTTGTTGTGCTTTTTCTGTCATATATTTGTTGTTCGATGAGTTCTGTTTGTTCGGTGTTATTGTTCTCTTAAGATGCCCAAGGCCTTTCGCAATCCTATCTGGCTCATGTTCAAATCGATTTCAGCATCAATCTTTTGTGTCTGGGCAGTCAGCCATGCGGTTTGCGCTTCCATGACTTCTGTTGTCTGAAGGACACCCTCCTTGAAGCCCAAATTTGCGCATCTAAGGTTCTCGTTTGCGTTTTCCACATTCTTTTGCGACATTGCAAGACGCCGTTGGGCTTCCTTGATTTTGAATGTGTTCTGTTGAACTTGCAGTTGCATTTTCTCTTGAGCATCGGTCAGTTCTAAATTTGCAATGCTCGTGGCAATCTTGCTGGATTTTACCTTGTATGCCCCCTCGAACCAATTCCATAAGGGGATACGGACGACTACGCCGACATTCCAAACGCCGGAGAATTTGTTTTGGTATCCGTTGTATACGTTTGGATTGGAAAAAAGGTAACCGCCGGTCAGCGCAACTTGCGGAAGGTAGGCTGCCCGTACGATTTTTGTACTTTGTTTGCTTACGTCGACAAGGTTCTGCAGCATCTTCAGTTCAGGTCTGTTTTCGAGTGCAATGCCTATGTCTGCCGGTTGCTCCGTATATTGACTGGTGATGTCTGATGCGTTTTCGTCTGTCAATGTGATGTCGGCATCCAACGGAAGGCCACATTGCTGGCACAAAAGCATACGGGCAAGTGACAGGCCGTTTTCAGCCTGTGTCACTGTCATCTCTGCCTCGTTGACCTTGACGTCCACTCTCAAACCATCGGCTTTTGTAGCAACGCCTTCACCGATCATCTTGTGTACATCGTCGCTGAATTTTCTGACTAATTCGAGGAACTGGTTTGCCAATTTCTGCTTGTGACGCAGTGACACAACCGTCCAATAGGTCTGGTCAATATTGTACAGTATCGTTTGCGTAGTGGCATCTGTGCTGTTGCTGGCCAGTTCTTCTCCGATATGGGCTATCTTGTTTGCGGCAATAATGCTTCCGCCCATGTATACAGGTTGGCGCAAAGACACGGAACCGGCAAAGATATTGCGGGTGTCGGTTCGGAAGGCATCCACAATCTTTTGCCCCGCTTGGTTCAGCGCCGAACCGAGCGTTGTCCCTGCTTTGTTGAGTACGCTACCGATTTGGGCCGCCTGCTCTTGTGTGAAAATACCCTGTTGTACGAGATTGCCCATAACAGAAGTGATGTCACTTCCCAATTGGCTGCCAATGGATGTGCCGATATTTCCTAAAGTGGCTTTTTGGGTATTGTTGAGTAGGGATATTTCTCGGCTTGTATATTCGTAACCACCCAAAACATCAATCTTTGGCAAGTATTTTGTCTTTGCCGCTTTTGCTGTGTATGTAGCCATGTTTTGTCTGAGGCGGGCTACGCCGAGACTCTTGTTGTTGCGTAAGGCCAAGGCTCTGCAACTGTCAAGCGACAAGGTCTGTCCGTGTATGGGGACAATGATACTACACAGAAGAACCAATGTAAGGATAAAATTTCTCATTTCGTTATTTAAAAGTGAAACTGCGTGAGCCGATCATGTTGCCGTCAGCGAAGATGCTGACCTGATATGTGCCTTCCACAATCGTTTGGGTCACGTCCCAATAGACAGTCAGACTTGTTTCCTGTCCGTCGTACTCAACGGCTTTCTTCATTGAGCATTGCAGGGTTTTGTTTTCATAAGTGAATGAACCTCCGCCAGGCAAAACTGTTCCTGTAGGAGATGTGATACGGATATAGAATGTCTTGCTTCCGTTTTGGGCAGTGACATTCTTGGCTATTGTAAAGCTTACCTGTACGGTTTTTGCCTTCTTGATGTTGTCAGTCTTTTTGCCCTTTTTGTTCTTTAGTGTCATGGAGATGCCCGTAGCATCAAGCTGCGCAGCGATTGCCACTTTCTGAGAAAGGGTAGCACGCTCTGAGTTGAGTCCCTCTATCTGTCGGGTCGCTTCCTCATATTGCCCTTTGACTCTTGTGTTTTCCGCTGTCAAGTTCTGGTTTAGTCTGTTCAGTGAGTCTATTTCAAGTACATAGCTGCGCAGAACGGCGCGTACTGTTGCAAGCTCTTTTTTCAATCGTGCAATTTCGCGTGCGTCTGTGCTTTTTACATTTTTCAGTTCAGTGAGAAGTTGTTCTGTCTTTTGTTGCTCTGCAGTCAGCTGGGCGACGATGGAATCGTTGCTGATTTGCGTTTTCATCTCACTATATTGGTTGGCGAATTGCTGGTATTCGTTCTCCATTTCTTTCTTGTCCATCTCTGCCAGTGCTTGCATCTCTACATTTGCCTTCTTTTGTTTCTCAAGGCTGAATGCCAAATATCCGATGCAACATACGGCGATGACGCCGACAATACCAAGTACAACCTTGGTTATGAGGGATTTCTTGGTTGGTTCCATTCGATAATCCTATTTATTTTGTTTCCTATTACGTAATTTTCTGCAAAATTAAGCCTAAATATCCAAAAGGCAAAAAGTTTTCAATCTCCCGAATATTTATTAGTGTGAAAAATAGTGTTTTTCGGGAAAAAAGGGACAATGTCGTTGCGTCCCTCCTCCGTTTTTCACCGCTACTATGCGTACGAGTGCATTCCGGAAAGGAAATAGTTCACGCCAAAGTATGTCATCAGTATGCTTAAAAATGCAAGGGTGAGGTAGATGTGATACGCCAGGGGCTTTCTCAGCGCTGGAATGCTGCGTGTATGCAAGACTACAGCATAAACCATAAATGTAATGAGTGCCCATGTCTCCTTGCTGTCCCAACTCCAGTATGATCCCCAACTGATGTTGGCCCATATGGCGCCTATGAAAATGCCGAATCCCAAAGTGGTAATGGCGGGATATAGAAACAGTTGGCTCAACGCTTGTAGCTCTTTCCTGTGAGAACGAAGAAAGATTCCCATAATTCCGCAAAGGAACGTGATGGACAGCATGGCGTAACTGATCATGATAACGCTGACATGCATGCTTAGCAGCGGACTGTTGAGGACCGGCATCATCTGACCGATAGCCGGATCCATCTGATTGATATGGCTTACAAGTAGGAAAAATCCGGAGAGGATAAATCCGAAAGCTGTCAGAATCCGGATCTTGTGTTGTAGGACGATGGCAATCAACATGACACACCATGCCATAGAAAGCATAGTCTCATATCCATTGGACATGGGGATGTTGCCGCTTATCGTCCATCGCAGGGCAATGGCGAATGTAAGAGCGGCAAAGGACAACAATAAAAGTACAGGAAGCGCGTAGCCGACAAACTTTATCCGTCTGTTGCGTACAAGACAGTAGACTGTATAGAACAAGGCGGAAAAACCCAAGGTGAGGTTTACCATGAAAAGTATCGTCGAGAAGGGTATGGCGTTGTTGATGCGTTCCGCTTTGTATTGTGCTGCTGAAGGAAGTGATTTTCCGGCGCTGATATGTTGGTATTGCAGCATTTTCTCAAAATATATGTTGACGCGGTCGAAATGCTCAGCCTGCACATCCTCGTATAGCAGTGAGAAGACATTTGATATGTAAAGGGCGTGCTGCTTTTCTACCGCTGCCGGCAATTTGTCTGTCGGTGAGAACCATGTGGTTTCTCCTTTCTTTAAAAGCGGTTGCCCCTTTCCTGGGCTGAATGTGCGGGGATAGGTGTAGGGCAATACCTTGAGGGATGCGCCGCGCCGGAGATCCATGATAAGTTGTATCTTGTCATCGATGTCTGCGGCTTGTTTATGAAACTTGTCGTGGTTGCCCTGGTAGAAGTCTTGTACATATTGTCCGATAGTATATCCACCCATGTCGCGGTTGAAGAAGCTGTTCAGTGAGCAGAAATCCGGCAGCATCAGTGTCTCTTTTAGTATGCCTCCCTTTACCTTGATAAAGGGTTCTTTCGCCCATTCGTCACTATAAAACAACCAACCGGAAAGAACCTGTTCGGGTGTAAAAGACTTGTATGACCGTCCGCCATATATTTTCTTGCAGAAATCGATGGCATAGGTCTGGACCGGACAAATACGGTCATTGTATAGGATATAAAGCCGGCCGAAACGGTCGGCCGTCTCGCGTGGCAGTACATTTTGTGCTGTGGCACTGTTGTAGGTCGTCAACAGTAATACAATCGCAAGTATACCCTTTTTGAGCAATGTGCTGCGGACAACCTGTCGGTATCCTCCCTTTGGATCGAGCAAGATCCATATTAGGGAGATGAAAAGAAGTGCGTATCCTGTGTATGTGACCGGAATGCCAAAGGGGTCGGCATTGATTGTCAATATGCTGCCCTGGCCGTCTTCGTCATAAGAGGCTTGATAGAAACGGTATTGCCAGTAGGAGAAGATGTTGTTCATAGACACGGATCCGGATATGTTCACATTCCCGTCGGTCACGGTGAATAAGGACTGGTAGTCTGACTCGGCACGTGTTCCATCGTGGTATTTTGTCTCGAACCGGTTGAGTGTCATAGTGAAAGGCAACTTTTCTTCACTTACCTCCTGCTCGTTACCAGTCATGTAAGTGGAATTGGGCTGGCCGACTCTAAGGTGTATCATTCCGTGTTTGGCTGAAATATGGGTCAATATGGCCCCTGCAAGTATGATGATGAACGAGAGGTGGAGGGACAATGTTGAGAGTGCCTTGACTTTGCACTTTACAATATAAAATATGCCAAGTGCTGCCATAATTGCCCATAGAAGGATGAACCACCATGCTCCATAGTAGTTTGCGTGGACATAATCCGTACCTTGGCTTTTTTCGACCATAGTAGCGGTTGCCATGATGACAAGTACTGCGACGTATAGAAAACCTATTGATTTCTTGACCATATTTAATGTTGAATGTTGTTGGCTTGAATGTTGTTGGCTATTACTATTCGTGGTGGTATGGTTCTCCTTTGATAATCGTGCATGCCCGGTAAAGTTGCTCAACCAAAATCAGACGTATCATCTGATGGGAGAATGTCATCTTTGAAAAAGAGAGAAGACTGTCAGCTCTGTTGTATACATCGGGGGAGAATCCATAAGGACCACCGATAACCAATATCAGTTTTCGCGATTTTTGCTGGGCGTTTTCCAGCCATTTCGCAAATTCAACGCTACGCATCTCTTTGCCGCGCTCATCGCAAAGTACGAGCGTGTCACCAGCTTGTACCCGCTGGAGTATCAGCAGACCTTCCATCTGCTTCTGCTGCTCTTCGGTGACGTTCTTTGTGTTTTTGACGGCTGGAATGACAGTCGTTTTTATAGGAAGATAGTGTGACAACCGTTTCAGGTAGTCGTCAATGGCTGATTCGAAACGTTTGTCAAACGTTTTCCCTACAAAGATGAGCTCAGTCTTCATACTCGGATTTTCTTTTGGGATTCATAGGGAACCAACCCTTGAGTACACGTTTCTTTTGCTCAAACAGTTCGCCGATACTCCATAGACAGGAGGCTCCGGAGACACCGCAGAGTGACGACAGTAGAATATTGGAAATGAAGAGGGCGGAAACTATAAACAGTAAGCCCAATATTAAAAATACCCACCAATATCTTGTGCCCCAATAGTATTCGAATTTGATGACAATGGGATGGAAAAAACCGATGATGAGAAATGTGCAGACTGCAATGATTAGTCCGATAAAATACATATATTGAGAATGAATGTTATACTATGCAATGTTGTTTTGTCGGTGTAAGACCTGAATTAAAAAAGCAAATGCAAAATTACTTAATCTATTTGTAAATACGCTTCTTGCAGCTGCGATTTTTTATTCGTGCAATCAAAAGGGGAGACGTGCAAAATGCTCGTCTCCCCACTTTCTAAAGCGGTTGCCATTCGCAAATGGCGAGTTTCAAAAACCTTTGTGTCGATATGTTTGGCTTAAGTCCAATGGTTTGTCAAGAATAGTTCCCCGGACACGTCTATAACGCTCGGCATTAATTCTTGAAAATCAGTCTGTCTGCATTAGCGTCAACGACAATTGGCTGTTCGCGACTAACCTCCTCGCTAAGTATCTTCTTGCTGAGATCGTTCAAGATGTACCTTTGTACCGCACGCTTTACAGGGCGGGCACCGAATTCAGGGTCGTAACCGACATTTGCCAAAAAATCGATGGCGGCATCGGTCACCTTGATTTCGAACCCTTGGGGTTGGAGCATCTTTTGTACGGACGATATCTGCAAGCGGACAACGTCTGCTATCTCAGACTTTGTAAGCGGAAGGAACATGATGGTTTCGTCTATACGATTGAGGAATTCCGGACGAATGGTTTTCTTGAGCATTTCCAGTACGTCTGTTTTGGTTTCCTCTATGATCTGTTGGCGATTGCTCTCGTTGATGCCTTCAAATTTTTGTTGTATGTACTGGCTTCCGAGATTGGACGTCATGATGATAATTGTATTCTTGAAATTTACAGTACGCCCCTTGTTGTCTGTCAGTCGTCCGTCGTCGAGTACCTGCAGAAGGATGTTGAATACGTCAGGATGCGCCTTTTCTATTTCGTCGAAGAGAACGACAGAATAGGGCTTGCGTCTGACGGCCTCGGTGAGTTGTCCGCCCTCGTCGTAGCCGACGTATCCTGGAGGAGCGCCAATCAGACGGGTGACGCTGAATTTCTCTTGGTACTCGCTCATGTCTATACGCGTCATCATGGTCTCGTCGTTGAACAGATATTCAGCTAATGCCTTGGCCAATTCCGTCTTTCCTACGCCAGTGGTGCCCAGGAAAATGAACGATGCGATAGGACGTTTGGGATCCTGAAGGCCCGCACGGCTGCGGCGCACGGCGTCGCTGACAGCCTGTATTGCCTCGTCCTGCCCGATAACCCGCTTATGCAATTCGTTCTCAAGATGCAGGAGTTTTTCACGTTCGCTTTGCATCATTCTTGTAACGGGAATACCTGTCCATCTGCTTACAACCTCAGCGATGTCGTCTTCAGTCACCTCTTCGCGTACCATTGCGGCACCGCCTTGTGTCTGTCGTAACTGTTCTTGTATACGCTTAATGTCCTCCTGCAAATTAGGAATGTTGCTGTATCTGATTTCGGCCACGCGTCCATAATTGCCTTCGCGCTCAGACCGTTCGGCTTCCAATTTCAGGTCTTCTATTTGTTGCTTGTCCTCCTGTATCTTATTGACAAGGCCCTTTTCGCCCTCCCATTTGGCACGGTATTGCTTTTCCTGGTCACGCAGTTCGGCAATGTCTTTGTCGAGTTGGGCGATTTTGTCTTTGTCGTTCTCGCGTTTGATAGCCTCGCGCTCTATCTCCAATTGTTTTAGACGCCTTACAATCTCATCGAGAGCCTCGGGAACAGAGTCCCGTTCCATTCGCAGTTTGGCAGCTGCTTCATCCATCAGGTCGATGGCCTTGTCGGGAAGGAAACGGTCTGAAATATAACGCTCGGAGAGCTTTACAGCTGCGATGCAAGCATCATCCTGTATACGAACCTTGTGGTGGTTTTCATAACGTTCTTTCAAGCCGCGCAGAATGCTAATGGCGCTGAGCTCGTCAGGTTCGTCTACCATGACAGTTTGGAAACGGCGTTCTAGGGCCTTGTCTTTCTCGAAATATTTTTGATATTCGTTGAGGGTGGTGGCACCGATGCTTCTCAGTTCGCCCCGTGCCAATGCCGGTTTTAGTATGTTGGCCGCATCCATGGCTCCTTCACCGCCTCCGGCACCGACAAGGGTGTGGATTTCGTCGATGAAGAGAATGATTCGGCCCTCGCTGTTGGAAACTTCTTTGATAACACCTTTCAGCCTTTCTTCAAACTCGCCTTTATACTTGGCGCCGGCAACGAGCGCTCCCATATCCAGAGAATAGAGCTGTTTGTCTTTGAGATTCTCCGGTACGTCTCCGCGAACTATGCGTTCTGCCAATCCTTCCACGATGGCAGTCTTTCCGACACCCGGTTCGCCAATCAGTATCGGGTTGTTTTTCGTTCGTCGTGACAAGATTTGCAATACGCGGCGGATTTCATCGTCACGGCCAATTACAGGGTCGAGCTTCCCCTTCCGTGCTTGGTCTACCAGATTCTTGGCGTATTTCTCCAAACATTGGTAATTTTCGTCGGCAGATTGTGTCTGGACTTTTTGGCCCTGCCGGAGTTCTTCGATGGCAGCGCGCATATCCTTTTCGGTACAACCGGCGTCTTTGAGGATGCGGCTGGCAGTAGAGTTTACAGTAAGCAATGCCAGCAGAATCGGTTCTACGCTGACGAAGTCGTCACCCATCTCTGCAGACAGGTCTTCTGCCTTTTGCAGTACTTTGTTGGACTCGTTGCTCAAGTAGGGCTGACCGCCTTGTACATGTGGCAATCGTCCTGTTTCCTGTTGGAGTACAGGGGATACCTGGTTTTCACTGACGCCCAATTTTTGGAATATGTACAAGACAACGTCATGGGCTTTTGCTATCACGCCTTGTAGGATGTGTACAGGTTCGATGGCCTGTTGCCCGTTGCGCGCCGCTATGTTTACGGCTTCTTGCACGGCATCTTGTGCTTTGATTGTAAATTTTTCAAATGTCATATATCAATTCTCCTTTCTCATTTTGTATTTTTATATGCAATACGCCATGAACTAATAGTGGCGTAGACCAATTGCGGTTGGCGGTCCGACTTTGATCAGTTGTTACCTGCCGTTTTCATTGTGGCAAGCACAAATTGTGTGCCTACCCTTTTATATACGCCAAATTGACATATTGTGAAAGTAGTAATATGCACATTTATAATCCATTAAGGATTTTACCGTGAGCCTTAATATCTGCCATGTTGGCATGCGCTTGAGTCGATATGTATATTTTATTCGAATTTGTTGCAGAAGACAACTTTTATTCTTACTTTTGCATAGTAAAGTAGACCATAAACGGTTTGCGTGAAAGTGATATTAATACAAAGAACATGAAAGATATTGCATGGTCAGATTTATCCTTCGGCTATATGCCGACTGACTACAATGTACGTTGTTATTATCGGAACGGACAATGGGGCGAAATAGAAGTTTGTTCCGATGAGTATCTAAAACTTCACATGGCGGCAACATGCCTTCACTATGGCCAAGAAGCCTTTGAGGGCCTCAAAGCTTATCGCTGCCCTGACGGTAAAGTACGAGTGTTCCGTATGGCCGACAATGCAGCACGTCTGCAAAGCACTTGTCGTGGTATTATGATGCCGGAACTTCCGACTGAATTGTTTGAAGAAATGGTGAAAAAGGTTGTACGGCTCAATCAAGAATATATCCCGACTTATGAGAGCGGGGCTACATTGTATATCCGTCCGCTGCTTATTGGAATCAGTCCACGTGTGGGTGTTCATCCTGCAACAGACTATATGTTCCTGATATTTGTCACGCCCGTAGGTCCTTACTTCAAGGGCGGCTTTTCTACCAATCCTTATGTCATTGTGCGTGACTATGACCGTTCCGCTCCTCTTGGAACCGGAATCTACAAGGTCGGCGGAAACTACGCTGCTTCTCTCAAAGCCAACAGTATAGCGCATGAGAAAGGCTATGCCTGCGAGTTCTATCTTGACGCAAAGGAAAAGAAGTATATGGATGAGTGTGGCGCTGCCAATTTCTTCGGTATCAAGAACAATACATACGTCACTCCGAAATCTACCAGCATTTTGCCCAGTATCACCAACAAAAGCCTAATGCAATTGGCTGAGGATTATGGTATGAAAGTGGAGCGGCGTCAAATTCCAGAAGAGGAGCTGTCTACCTTTGAGGAAGCCGGCGCTTGCGGGACAGCTGCTGTCATCAGTCCCATTTCCTATATTGACGATTTGGATACAGGCGAACGCTTCACCTTCAGCCAGGACGGAAAGCCGGGACCAATTTCTACCAAACTGTACAATCATCTTCGTGCCATACAGTATGGTACAGAGGAAGACAAACACGGTTGGACAACGGTGGTTATTGAGTAAATACCAATAAAAAACTTCAGAAATATGAGGAGGCGTGTCTGTAAAGGGCTCGCCTCTTCTTTTTGAGAAACATATCTATATGATAGCCGAAGAACTAACACGCCAGATTGTATCAGATTTCGGATTTGTTCCTACTCAGGAGCAATACCATGCCATACATACCTTTTCTTCATTTTTTACGGATAACGGTGACCGTGTTTCCATGATAATGCGAGGATCGGCAGGTACGGGAAAAACATCTGTTGCCGGTACTATTGTACGTACTATGAAGCGATTGGGGCAGAAGGTTGTACTTTTGGCTCCTACCGGTCGGGCTGCTAAAGTCTTTTCTGAAAAGTCTGACCACGATGCGTTTACAATACATCGGCGAATTTATCGGCAGAAAACACTCAATGGTGGATTTGAGTTGGCGCCGAACATGATGAGCGATACCCTCTTTATGGTAGACGAGGCGTCCATGATTGCCAACTTTGGTCAGGCGGAGAATGTTTTCGGGAATGGGCGTTTGCTTGACGATCTTGTGTCTTTTGTCTATTCCGGGCGCAACTGCCGTTTGTTCCTCATAGGTGATAAAGCCCAGTTGCCGCCTGTCGGTGAAGAAGAGTCTCCTGCTCTGAATCCCGATTTTATGGCAGGTTATGGGCTTGTTGTCTACACGGCCGATATAAATATGGTGCTGCGCCAAAGCCAAAATTCCGGCATCTTGTACAATGCGACAGTTATACGTCAGATGATTACGCACGACGAGATGACCGAACTCCCCAAAATCAAATTCTCTTGTTTTGCGGATATCAGTATAGTGCCAGGCAGCGAACTGGTGGAATCTCTTTCGGCAAGTTACTCATTTGCAGGAATTGACAATACGATTGTGATAACACGTTCCAATAAGCGAGCCAACATATATAATAAGGGAATCAGAAATATGGTGCTCGACAGAGAAGAAATGCTTGACTCTGGGGACATTCTTATGATAGTGAAGAACAACTACTATTGGATGGAGAAAGAAATCCAGGCTATATTGAAGGAAAAAAACGGTAGTATGTCACTAAAAGGCCAACAGAACATCCACCAAACATCTACTGTCGATTGGCTGCAAATGAAGGTTCCGGCATTTCTTGCTAATGGTGACCATGCCGTAATACAAAGGGTAAGAAATGTACGCGAGTTATATGGTTTTACTTTTGCGGACCTTTGGTTGCGTTTCCCTGATTATGACAACTATGAACTGAAGGCAACCGTATTGACCGACAGTCTATTGACGGAAGCTCCGTCTTTGACATCTGATCAAAGTGCTCTGCTTTTCAATGCTGTCATGGAGGACTATGCAGACGTCCGTCTCAAGTCGGAACGAATCAAGAAAATTAAGGAAGACCCCTATTTTAATGCAATTCAGATAAAATACGCTTACGCAATAACGTGTCATAAGGCGCAAGGCGGACAATGGTCGCATGTATACATTGACCAAGGTTATATGACGGACGATATGCTTACACCTGACTATATACATTGGCTCTATACGGCGTTTACGCGTGCTACCGAGCGGCTCTATCTTGTCAATTGGCCAACATCGCAAATAGAAGATCTGTAGATTTGCCGAACCATCTTGTACGGATGCCGCTTTTATATCTGAATGAAAAAAGGCTGTGCATATAGATATGCTATATACACAGCCTTTATTGCATCATCATTCTTTCAGAAACGCCATTGAGAGGAGTGGATATTGAATAGAATGATGTTTCGTTGCCTATTAAATCTGCTCACTCCAATCTTCCTGGCTCTTACGAACGTAGGTCTGATAGCGGAGCTTAGCCATCTTTTCTGCTTGTGAGAACAGTTCGTCAGCTTCTTTCGGGTATGCTTTCTGTACGGAGAGGTAGCGAACCTCACCGAGGAGGAAGTCACGGAAGTTCTCCCACTTTGGAGCTTTGCTGTCAAGTGTGAAGGGGTTCTTGCCCTGTTCAGCCAATTCGGGGTTGTAGCGCCACAGATGCCAGTATCCGCACTCAACGGCCAAAGCCTCCTCGTGCTGGGAACGTCCCATACCGCCCTTGCGCTTCAGTCCGTGGTTGATACACGGAGCGTAGGCGATGACAAGAGAAGGTCCGTGATAGGCTTCTGCCTCACGAATTGCTTTCAGAGTCTGTGCGTTGTCTGCTCCCATTGCGACTTGTGCCACATAGATGTAGCCATATGTGGTCTGCATCAGTCCGAGGTCCTTTTTGCGGATGCGCTTTCCTTGTGCTGCGAACTGGGCAATTGCGCCTAAAGGAGTCGACTTGGACGACTGGCCGCCTGTGTTGGAGTAAACCTCTGTATCAAGTACCAGTATGTTGACGTCTTCTCCGGAAGCAAGAACATGGTCAAGACCGCCATAACCAATATCGTATGAGGCGCCGTCGCCACCGATAATCCACTGGCTGCGCTTTACGAGATAGTGGTCGAGAGTCTTCAGCTCCTGGCAGATGGCACAACCCTTTTCTGCGCCTGCTGCAATGATCGGCTTCAATTCTGCAGCAGCTTCTTTCGAGCCTTCAGAGTCATCTTTGTTGGCCATCCATTTATCGGCAGCGGCAACAAATTCAGCAGGAATGCCCTCTTGAGCCTTGCCTTCCTCAAGAAGATGGCAGATGCGCTCTTTCATCTTCTTGTTGCCCAATACCATACCGAGTCCAAACTCGCAGAAATCTTCAAACAATGAGTTGTCGAAAGCAGGACCCTGTCCCTTTGCATTCTTGGTATATGGTGTTGACGGAATGGATGCGGAATAGATGGATGAGCAACCGGTAGCGTTGGCAATCATCTGACGATCACCGAAAAGTTGTGAAATCAACTTCACGTACGGAGTCTCGCCACAGCCGGAGCATGCACCTGAGAACTCGAACAACGGTTGTGCAAACTGCGAGTTCTTCGGACTTTGCTTGATGTCAATCAGATCTTGCTTTGAGGTCACCTTGTGTACAAGATATTCCCAATTCTGAGCTTCCTTGACCATGTCTTCGGCATCAACGTTGAAAGGAACCATCTTCAGGGCTTTCTCCAACTCACCTGTCTCCTTATTCTTCTTTCCGGGGCAGACATCGGCGCAGTTGCCGCATCCCAAACAGTCTAATACGGAGGTCTCGATGCGGAAGTGCATGCCAGCCATTGCTTTCGGAGCCTTTACGTCTTGAGTTTCAAGACCTTCGATTCCGGCCAGTTCCTCGTCGGTGAGAACAAACGGACGGATTGCAGCATGAGGACATACAAACGAGCATTTGTTACACTGTATACAGTTCTCCACGTTCCATACGGGAACGAAGGCTTCAACGCCGCGTTTTTCGAATGCTGCGGTACCGTTCTGCCAAGTGCCGTCTACGGTATTGTGTTTTACGAAGTCGGATACCTTCAGCAGGTCACCGGATTGTCCGTTGATGGGACGTACCAGTTCTTTGACGAACGCGGGAGCGTTGTCCTCTTTTGCGGCCTCATCTTCAAGATTTGCCCAAGCGGGATCAACGGTGAGTTCTTTGTATTCTCCACCGCGGTCAACGGCGCCGAAGTTCTTGTCCACGACGTCCTGGCCTTTCTTGGAATAGGATTTTACGATAAAGGCCTTCATCTGTTCTACTGCAAGATCCAAAGGTATCACCTCTGTGATGCGGAAGAAAGCGGACTGAAGAATGGTGTTGGTGCGGTTGCCCAATCCTATTTCCTGTGCAATCTTTGTTGCATTGATGTAGTAAACCTTGATGTTGTTCTTCGCAAAGCAACGCTTCACCTTGTTGGGGATGAAGTTTACAAGTTCCTCTCCGTCAAAGATCGTATTCAGCAGGAATGTGCCGTTCTTGCGCAGACCGCGGGTTACGTCATACATGTGGAGGTATGCCTGTACGTGGCAAGCGACAAAATTAGGCGTGTTTACCTGGTATGCGCTATGAATGGGGTTGTCGCCGAAACGCAGGTGTGAGCAGGTGAAACCACCGGATTTCTTTGAGTCGTATGAGAAATAGGCCTGGCAATACTTGTTGGTGTTGTTACCGATGATTTGGACTGAGTTCTTGTTGGCTCCTACGGTACCGTCGGCTCCAAGTCCGTAGAATTTTGCCTCAAACAGACCTTCTCCACCCATGGGAATCTCTTCTTCTTCGGGAAGCGAAGTGAAGGTGACATCGTCTACGATACCAACAGTGAAGTGGTTCTTGGGCTGGGGCAGTTCAAGATTCTTGAATACCGCAACAATTTTGGCGGGCGTTGTATCTGAAGAGCCGAGGCCATAGCGGCCACCGACGATCAATGGCTTGCGCTCATCGTCGTAAAGGGCGGATTTGACATCGAGGTACAGAGGCTCGCCTTCTGCACCGGGTTCCTTTGTGCGGTCAAGAACTGCAATACGCTTGACTGTAGCAGGAAGCGCTTTCTTCAAATAGTCAACAGAGAACGGGCGATAGAGGTGTACGGCTACCATGCCGACCTTCTTGCCTTGCTTGTTGAGATAGTCAATGGCTTCGCGTGCAGGTTCTGTTGCAGAACCCATAAGGATGATTACGTTCTCGGCATCTTCTGCTCCGTAGTAGTTGAAGAGATGATACTCGCGTCCCGTAATCTTTGTCATTTCTGCGCAATACTTCTCTACGACATCGGGAATCTTGTCGTAATACTCGTTGCATGCCTCGCGATGTGTGAAGAATGTCTCGGGATTTTCGGCTGTACCGCGTGTGACAGGACGTTCCGGTGTCAAGGCGCGGTCACGGAAACGCTTGATGTATTCCGCATTGACCAACGGACGGATATCTTCCATGTCCATCTCTTCGATTTTGTGGTACTCATGGGACGTACGGAAACCATCGAAGAAATTGATGAAGGGAACTTCCGTTTCCAATGTTGCCAAATGAGGTACTGCGGAGAGGTCCATCACTTCTTGCACCGAACCAGAACAGAACATAGCAAAGCCTGTTTGGCGGCATGCCATGACATCCTGATGATCGCCGAAGATACAAAGGGAGTGTGAAGCCAATGTGCGGGCAGAAACGTTGAATACGCAAGGCAGCAGTTCACCTGCAATCTTGTACATGTTGGGGATCATCAGCAACAGACCCTGCGATGCTGTGTAGGTTGATGTCAATGCGCCGGCCTGAAGAGAACCATGAACGGCACCGGCTGCACCTCCTTCAGATTCCATTTCCTGAATGGATACGCGTTGTCCGAAGAGATTCTTCCGACCTTTGGCAGCCCATTCATCTACGTGCTCTGCCATCGGGGACGACGGAGTAATGGGGTAGATGGCAGCCACTTCTGTGAACATATAGCTCACGTGGGCGGCAGCAGTGTTACCATCACAAGTGATAAACTTTTTTTCTTTAGCCATTTTGTCTATAAATAAAATGTTAATGTATATATATCCGTTAATATAAAAATCCTAACAACCACAAGGGTATGGAGCAGTCTCTTCCTGTTTCTGTTGTGTAAGCGACAAATCCGGTTTTGGGCATCTCGGTACCTGTTTTGTGTCCTTTACTTCCTTGGCAGATCTTGAAAAGATGTTCTCCGTCCACAAGGTAACTTCCGTCTTTACCACCTTGATTGACCTTGTGGTCTTTCCATAGAGAATTGACGAAGAATGTTTCCATGCCGTCCTGTACGTCAAATGTCAAAGGGTAGATGGCGTACATCAAGTTGGTATTGTGAAGCATTACTTTAGATGGTTTTTTGGGGAACTCTTCGCCAAAAGGATAGATGATGTTGATAAGCCGTGCGTCCGACAAGTATTTGATATAATTCATGACGGTGGCGCGACTTGTCTCGATTTCTATTGCCAGATTACTGATGTTGGGACTTTTGGGGCCGTCAACGGCAAGCAGGTAAAACAGTTTCTTTATTTTAGTGAGGTATTTTAGCTCAATCTGCTTTATCAACAATATGTCTACTTCTATCATCATATTCATCGTCTTCAGAAGATTTTCTGCATAATTGCGGTTCTCCATGAAGAACGGGTAAAAACCATGGTGTAAGTAGTCGGAAAAGTAGTCTAGAGGATTGACGTGTTTTACTATTTCGCGCTCTATCTCTTCGTGTTTACGTAGAATATCGTCCAAGGAAAAGACCGGCAGATTACAGTTTGCCTTAAGATTGAGAAATTCTCTGAATGAAAATCCTCTGAGGTTGTAACTTTTTACAATGCCATTCAGTTCGGGATTCTCTTCGTTCAAACGCATTACACTTGACCCTGTAAAAACTATTCTCAGTTCAGGGTAGCTGTCATAGCAATGTCGTAAGTCCTGACTCCAGTTTGGCTGTTTGAACACTTGGTCAATCAAGAGCACTCTACCTCCTTGTTGGTAGAAATCTCCGGCGAAATCAGCAATTCCTCGTCCTTGGAAATAGAAATTGTTCATGTTGACGTACAGGCAACTCCTGTCTTGTGAGCCAAAATTCTTTTTCGCATACTGTAGCAGGAAAGTGGTTTTCCCGACGCCGCGTGTTCCCTTGATGCCAATGAGTCTGTTGCTCCAGTCAATTTCGTCCATAAGGGTACGGTTTACCGAAGCAATAGTATGTTCTACAAGGTAAGTATGCGTTTTGAAGAAAGCTTCCATTCCAAGGCGGTTTAATGTGTGCCGTTAAATGCATTATTATGAGGGAGCTTCCCAGTTGCTATGTGGATAAGATTTTCTCCCCGTCACATTTTAAGACACAACCCTTTTATCCTTGCAAAGATAACATTAATTTCCCTATATGCAAAGTACACATTGCAATATATGTGTTTTTTTAGTTTTTTTGTATGTTCGACGCCTCAAATCGTAACGGAAGTTTTGTGTAAAGATTCGTGTTGGCCTATCGCGAAATTCAGAATACTCATTTTTCGACGTTCAAACGTCATCAATATCAACAAGGCCGTGCATTACTGCATATATGGTTAAGGAGGAGACGCTTTTTGCTCTTAATTTGGTCATTAGATTTTTTCGGTGTGACACAACTGTCGGCAATGAGATGCAAAGTTTATCTGCAATCTCCTTGTTGATATGTCCTTTTACAACAAGTGTGAGAACTTCAATCTCGCGTGAGGTCAGCAAATCTTTTCTCCCCTTTGAAGAGGCTTCAACAGGGAGGTTTCTTCCGTGGGAATGGGCGCTTTGCTCCAGTTTGAGTAGCGATTTGAGCAATTGTTCTTCAGGTTGGGAGACGCAAATCGAGTGGAACTCTTCCAAATGTCTGCTGTCGTCTTTGGATGATGCCAAGACAATGGTTTTATTTTTGTGCTCGAGAAAGAATGAACGGTGCGCTATCAGTACTGGCAAGCTTACAAAATAGTGAAAGTAATGTTCAGAACTGCTTTTCTGCAATTCGGAGAATTCTCCAAAAGTGTCAACGGTAATTGTGGGGAGAACATCTTCCAATATTTGTTTTAGTCCTATGACCGCTAGCGTGTTCGGGTCTATGATGGCTACTGATGGACTGTTTGACATTTTTACAAGTGGTGAAAATCGTATGCTGTGGACGAAAGACGGGTTTTTATTTTTTCCAAAAACGACTAGTTATATCCTCAAAATCTCCGTTTGGGGTTTGTTTGTATAGTCGCTGGTTGGTCTTGGGTGACTTTAGAGCGCCAAGGTGCTCTATATAAGGGCCGACCTTGATATAGTCGAAGTACCTTTTGTCTATTTTTGTTGAAATATTTACACGGCCACTATACCAGGCAATACGCAATTTGGGATAATTTGATTTTATGTATATAGCCATGTCGTTGAGGTATTGCGCGTCTGCGTCGCCGCCCATAAAGCAGATGCAGGTGATGTCGTTCTTGTAGTCCTGCAATAGATGGTCAAGGTTAGCCGGCGTTAACGGTTCTCCAATATCCTCCCATAAATATTGGCTGTGGCAACCAGGACAACGGCAGGGGCAGTTCGTTATATTGATGGCGAAGGTCACTTCGTCGGGTATTTCTTGAAAAACGACGCTTGAGTTCAAATATTTCAACATTGTCTTGTACGTTTTTGAGGAAGTAATGTTCTTTGCTCTAGGTCTTATATTTTTGGTAAGAAAAATGTGGGCAGAGAAAACAAATTGCCGTTTGACTCTGCCCACATCCTATTTCACGTATGTTGTGTTACGCCTCTCCATATTTAGATTTCCCGGCATAGTAGCGGCGTGACGCTTCTTCTTGTCTGGCTTGGGAGAAATTGCTGACACGCTTCAGATAGCCGATGATACGGGTCATGTAGTCAATGTTGTCGCTGTGGCAGACGGGACATTCTTTCAGGTACCGTTTGTCAATATGGCCACATTCATTGCATATTGTATTCGGAATGTTGAATGTGAAGTAGTTGCATCCTTCTTTTGCAGCAACTTTCAGCAAATGACGGTATTGCGCTTTGGAAAGGTGTTCTTCCAAATTCATGTGAAGTGCGGAACCTCCGGTCAAGTGCTCGATATAGGGAGCGCCGTGCATTTTGAACTTGTCGACAATGTTCAGACTATCGTCCTCTACTACATAGAAATAGCTGTTGTAGCAATCGCGCGGTACGAAATATCCGTCTTCGCGATCCCATTTCGCATGCTTTACGCCTACATTCTCTGCGGGTATCATTTCGCAGTTGAAGAGTATCTCTTTGGTACGGTATTGCTTGTTGTACTTTTCTACCAGGCCTAATATTTCTTGCACAAAATGTAGGTATTCGGGGTTGTCGTTGATTTTCATTCCCATGAATTCTGCTGCTTCCACCAGTCCATTTACGCCAATGGTGAGGTACTGACGGCCCATATTTATGTAGCCGGCGTCAAAAAGCGGCAACATTCCGTGCTTTTGCAGATCTTTGAGATTTTCGTTGTAGGCCAATTGTACTTTGTGGCACAAGTCGATAATCTCTTCGAGGTAGGCTTTGTAGTCCATCTTCTTGTTCACGGCGTATTGTATGCAACGGTTCAGGTTTATTGTCAATACACTCTTCGAACCAGTCGA
Source organism: bacterium (assembly GCA_963637655.1). Classification (GTDB taxonomy): domain Bacteria; phylum Bacteroidota; class Bacteroidia; order Bacteroidales; family Bacteroidaceae; genus Prevotella. Next base: position 111,905 of record CAVHOL010000001.1, read on the forward strand.
TACGCCTCCGGCCCCCAACGTGTAACTGAATCCGTTGTCTTGTATTTCGTTGCGCAGACGGCAGCATGAACTCAGGGAGTCTGCATTGTCGCTCATGTAGGTGAAGAAAGAGTGTCCTTCTGAATACATTTCAGCTGTAAAGTCACCCCATTCCTCGTCTATTACATCGCCGTCTTTTGTCAGCAAGGCCATGGTTTCGACAGGGAAGGTGAGTACGGTCTTCGTTCTCTCCTTGTTGAACCATTTCATGAATCGTTTCTGCAGCCATGACAAGCCGTTCCAATCCGGCTGGGATCCATCAGGGAAGTAGAAATTGCCGAAAAGACTTTCGAAATAGTATTTGTCGTAGTAGGCCACATTCCAAAAAACGGCTTGGTAGTTGCGCGCACCTGTCGGCTGGTTGATGGAATACACAATCTGTTCAAAGCAGTCGGTGATGACCTTGTCTATCGTCCGCTTTTTTACAGAAAGGTCAACGACCTTGTCTGCTTCTTTCCAATAATCTTTTCCGTACTCCAAGCCAATGAAGTAGTTGAGATACATCAGAAATTCTGGTGTAGCACATGCGCCGCTTAACATACTTGACACCATGAACACCATATTGACAAATCCGCCGCAAAAAGACTTCAGATTTGTCGGCGCGGTAGAATTTCCGCCTATTGATGAGGTCCCACCAACAAGCCAAGGATACATTGTGATCGATGCGCAATAGTTGGCCAGGGATGTTTCATCATTTTTGTAAATGAAATGATGGTTGAGCTTCTCCAAATATTTGTCTGCCAATTCTTTGCCGTACATTCTCTTTATGCGGTCGGTAAGCAGACGGCGGTTAAGGCGAATGAAGCTGGACTTGGGCAATTCGCCTATCAAGGTGGCGATATTTTTGTGCTCAACATTGGCGTTGGCGTCGTATTTTGATCCGGTTGCTGCATTTGCGGCTTTACAGTAGTCGGTGAGAAATTTCAGTTTGTCGAGCGTTTCGCGGTCCTCCATGTGGCGTTGGCGGTACAGCATGAATGACTTGGCTGCAGTGTAGTATCCTTCCTCCATCAATGCCAGCTCGACTTGGTTCTGGATATCTTCCACTTTAATGTCGTCGTGCATATCCAGGTGGCTGATGATTTTGGAGATTGAGCACAAGTCTATTTGCTCATTGACGGATTGAAACGCCTTGATGATGGCGTTCATGATTTTGTCAAGAGAGAACTTGTCGCGAGAACCGTCTCTTTTGACGATTGTAAAATCTTTCATAGTTCCTTAATGTATTTTTTTGGGAAAACTTTTCATTCGGTGAAAACAAAAAAGTTTTCCGTTTTGGAAAACTTTTTGGATTTTCGTCCTCGAAAAGTTTACGCTTTGTTCTTGATTTTTTCGTGTGCAAAGATAATACAAAATTTCCTCATTTTGTATATACACCATCCTAAAAAATCGTATGCGTACTACATTTAAAACTAAAGCTTCACAGATGAAATGTCGACAAGATTATTAACTATTGCGTAAATGGTAAGCCCGGCCGGGCTGTGTATCTGTAACTTACGTGCTATGTTGCGACGATGTGTGATGACCGTGTTGATACTGATGCACAGATGGTCGGCGATTTCTTTGTTTGTCATGCCTTGTACAAGACTCACGATGACCTCTTTCTCCCTCTCTCCAAGAATTTCTGAATTTTCAGGATTTTTGTTGATCATGTTGGAAATTTTCGCAGTGACATTGTTCTGCTTGGATTTCTGTTCCAGATATTTGATTGCTGGCATGAAAATCTGTTCTTCTACTTCTGCATGAAGCGAAAGCCACTCCTCGTTGTTGTAGATGTCATATAGTGTTGCCGACAGCTGGTTGTTGTGCAATCCGTCACTTGGAAGGTATTTGATGATAATGCTTTTCAACTCACGCAGACGGTTGCTTTCTTGTCCGTGATGCTTTGAATAGGTATCTATGCTATACCCTTCTGTAGGTTTGTTGTCCATAAGAGCCTCGACATATGGAAAAACATTCTTTTCCTCATAATTCATATGAGAAGTGATTGACCGTGAATACTCATCGTAAAGTTTCAGGATAAGTCTGGCCAAATTGTTTTTTTCGTCCAGCGCGTCTACCAACTCTTTGCGGATAAACGGCAACTGAAATTCCAAGAAATAGGCATGACTCGCGCGTAAGTATTGCAATAATGTAGGTACAGACAATTTTTCGATATCTTCAAAGTCGCGGTATCCGTTGATTGTAAAATTCACAACGGCAAGAAATGTGAATGTGTCGACACTTTGTTCTGTGCACACTTGGTCTACAGTTTTGTCACCAAAGCCGAGGCTGATGCCAAAACTGCCTAAGCTCTGTAGTAGATTATAATTATCCCGAATGAGAGAAATCATCTTGTCATCGGGCTCATACATCTTTTGATTTTTCATTGCCGATTACATTATATATATTATAAATGCAAAATAACAAAAAAATATCAAACCAAACAATCACTATATATAGGTATTTGAGTAAAATATTTTTCTCGAGCGCTCATCCCCGTGTTTGAGAATTTTTCAACGGGTGTGCTTCTTGGATGTCCTCGGTTTTGAGGTTTACCTATTTTTAGGTATTGTCAACATTTTTAAATAACAATACCTTTGCAGTCGATAAAGAATATAATAAAAACAGATTAATCAATGGACAAATCTACTATTGTCTCTATGGCATGTGCCATGATTGCTTTCGGCAATCCGGTCGCAGGCAATGCGCAAACAGTAGCGGCGGACAGTGTGATGCAACACGCCAAAGGGCATAGACTCAGTGTCGGCGGATACGGAGAAGTCGCTTATAGTCGGAATTTCTACAGTGATGCAGGGCGTCGGTATTCCAATGCAGCTGCTTACAAGAATGCGCCAAAGCATGGCCGCTTTGACATCCCCCATGCAGTCGTCTATTTGGGATATGATTTCGGTAAGGGCTGGACTATGGGAACAGAAATTGAGTTTGAACACGGCGGAACAGGCCAGTCTATCGAATACGAGGCAGAGGAAGCCATAGAATATGAACTTGAAACGGAAAAGGGCGGCGAGGTAGAACTTGAGCAGTTTTGGCTTCAGAAATCATTCGGTCGCTTTGCCAATATCCGTGCCGGACATATTGTTGTTCCTGTTGGTTTGACAAATGCTTATCATGAGCCTTTGAACTTCTTTACAGTGTATCGTCCTGAGGGTGAGAATACTATTCTTCCCTGTACATGGCATCAGACGGGATTGAGTTTTTGGGGACGTTCGGGCGATTTCCGCTATGAAGCCCAATTCCTTGCCGGTCTCAATGCATACAAGTTCAGCCGTAGCAACTGGATACAAGGCGGTGCCAAAAGCCCTTACGAATTTGAGGTGGCCAACAAGTATGCAGTGTCTACTCGTGTAGACAACTATACTGTACCCGGACTTCGCATTGGTTTGAGCGGATACTATGGACAGTCCATGGGAAACTCGACCCCGGAGGATGCACAGCACAAGGATATCAAGGGCAATGTCTATGTAGGCGCTGTCGACTTCACCTACAACAACTACAATTGGAAAATCAGAGGTAATGCCGACTATGGCTACGTCAGCGATGCACAAGCCATTACAAGTATTGTTTATCCCGGTACGACCAATGTCAAGCCCAATGAATCTGGTAGCGGCAAATATTTCGGCAGCCATGCCATTGCATGTATGCTTGAAGCAGGATACGACGTCTTCTCGCAAATTGGAAAATTGCGTGCCATGAATCAGAAACTCTATGTGTTCGGCCATTTCGAATACTATGATTCCTCAATCCACAGCACCACAGCAAAATGGACCAACCGCAAGATTATAGCCGGTGGTATCAACTATTTCCCCATGCCTCAGATTTGCGTGAAGGCAGAGTACAACCAACGTATTTTCCATAGCTCATACAACAACGAACCGTCTGTCAATATTGGCATAGCCTATCAGGGTACATTCCTTTAATGGGTATGAACAATAGAGAAATCTCAAACAAAAACACATCATATAAAAATCATTCAAGATGAAAAAGACTTTCAGTAAAGCCATCTTATTCATGGCAGCAATTGCACTTCCGTTTGGATTTGCATCATGCAGTGACTCTGCCAATGAAAATGACAACACTACAACTGTTAATGTATCCGAATTGTCAGCTGCAGCCAACGAATATGTGAACACCATCGTTTACCCCACATACAAAGACCTTGCAGACAACTGCAAAACGTTGAATACGGCATGTGAAACCCTCTTTGCTCATGCCCAGGCCGGAACTATGACACAGCCTGACATTGATGCCGCATGTGAAGCATTCAAGAGTGCACGTCGTGAATGGGAACGTAGTGAGGCATTCCTTTATGGTGCTGCTACCGACAATGAAATAGATCCGCACATCGACTCTTGGCCTCTTGACCATGACCAATTGGTAAATGCCCTCAACAACCAGACTGTCATTGCAGGCATATCAAGTGCAGACCGTGCAAAATATGTTTATGACAACAATGGTCAATTTGAATCTGTTCTCGGTTTCCACGGACTCGAATTTGTACTCTTCCGTAATGGCGCCAACCGTACCGTTGCCGATTTCAAGGCAAATGACACCGAAGAGGGTATGACTTCTGTGAAGGGAATTGACGAACTTGCATTTGCGGCAGCTGTATCTGGCGACCTTCGCAATATGACAACCCTTCTTCAGTATGGATGGAATGCCGACGCTACCTTGTGCGAGTGGCTCAATAGCAACTGCAAATGGGTGCTTACCAATACGAAGCATGCAGGTCTTTCTTCTGCAGGTATCGGTTATGGTGCATTCCTCTTGAATGCAACTGGCAGCAATGCATTCTTCCCCACTTGGCAGGAAGCCTTAGAAAATATACTTAAGGGCGGTTGCTCAAACATCTGTCAAGAGGTCTATACGCAAAAGCTCGGTCAAGCATATCGTGTGGCAACTGGTCAGGCTGTCACTACCGAAGATGGTGAAAAGGAGTCTATCGACTACATCGAGTCTCCCTATAGCAAGCGCTCTTTCATCGATTACCAGGACAACCTCTATTCTATCAAGAATTCTCTCTATGGTACACGTGATATCAGTGCTACTACACCTTCTGCAAACTCTTTGATGGCTATCATGCAGAAGCACAATTATAGTGGCTATAGCGCATTGAGCAATGCACTCAACGAGGCAATCGCTTCTCTTGAAACTGCCAAGAACAGCGGTATCGCATTTGTAGACGATCCCAAGCACGCTCAGGTTAGAAACGCAATTGAGAAGATCAATACACTTGATGACGAACTTATCAATGCAGGAAACTGGTTCCGCAAGTTGAAGACTACGAAATAATCGCTAAGAACTGAATACATTGAAGCGTAGCCTTGTTTTCCCGTACAGGAAGCGAGGCTACGTGCAATGGTTTATAAAACCCTTAATTGTTTATATTATGACTGAAAAACTCAAGAACTACGCTTACTTGTCATTGGCAACCGTTCTGGCTATGACTGCAGTAAGTTGTTCTGATGATGACAAACTCGAAGTCCAGGAGACCGACGCTAGTTATGTCGGCCAAACAGTTGGCAATTTCTCGGCGGATGAATGGTATCCCGGCGGTAAGTTGGGAACAACCGACAATACCAGCTCAAGTTGCTATTCAGACGAAACTCCGGCAGTAGATGCAGACCCCAATCTGAAAAGCCAGTTCTTCATTGGCGAGCAGATGTTTGAACGTCAATACACCTACAACACGGGTGCCTTCAAGGGTCTTGGCCCTGCATATGTACGCTCTTCTTGCTTAGACTGCCACCCGGAGTATGGCCACGGAAAGCGTATGGAACAGTACGCAACTCGCTACGGCAACGGCAACGGATACTTGCTCGTCATCTACCACCCCGAATCAGAGGGTTCCAATGACGGAAATTATATTTCAGAGGTTACTAGTATGCCGCAGACGCGTGCAAATTCACCCTTCCTTCCTCCGATAGACGAATCTAAAATCGACCTCAGTTGGCATCATGTGAGCAAAATGGAAACGGAGGATATACCGGAAATGAAGTTCTCTGACGGTGAGCCATTCGATCTCATCTATCCTGAAATCAGTATTCCGCAGTCGGCATTCAATACCTTACCCAAGCCTGAAAACTACGCTGTACGTCTTGAATCGACAATCGGTGTTATCGGTGTCGGCCTGATTGATGCCATTCCCAGTGATTCCATTGCTGCTCAATATATCAAGGAGGCAACATATTTCAAAAAAGCAGGTCTCGACGTGACGGAATATATCAACAAGTCATTCTTCGATGCCAATACCATGCAGATGGCAGCCGGTGCATATTATACTACGTTTGGCCGCGATAGCAAGACTGTCACAGGCGGTACTTTGGCTGATGGTGGCACTTTCGACGGAAAGGGCCTTATCAAGCGGTATACCTACGCTCTGACCCGTGGTTCGTTACAAGATGGACCCGGTGCAAATGCCATCTGGAATATTACCAATGTTAGCCGTAAAGACCGTCCCTATCTTTACACCACAAAGGCATGGGCCGATTGTATGGCCGCTACGCCTTCCGTTATCGCTGCCATCAAGAAAGACAGTTCTTCGCCATACTATGCAGACGGTACTGATGACGGTATTAAAAATGCAGTTGCAACACTGCTCAATCCATCTACCAATCAGTTCGAAAATGGATTCCAACCCGAACAAAGTATGGATGACTACTATGCCTTCATGGTATGGCATCGTGGCCTGGCCATACCTCGTGCGCGCAATTTGAATGATGCTACTGTACAGCGTGGCAAACAGCTCTTCATGCAGTGGGGGTGTGCTTCATGTCATCGTGCAAAATGGCAAACTACAGACGACAACTATATCACATCGTACCTCATCGGTGATAAACCGTTGCCCCGTTACAAGAACCAGACCATTTACCCTTATTCTGATTTCGTGCAGCACAAACTTTACATGAAGAACGATATCCATGGTTCATGGTGTCGTACCACCCCGTTGTGGGGCCGTGGTCTCTCGCTTGTCAATACTGGTGCTGAGGACCGTCTTCACGACTGTCGTGCCCGTAATGAGGTCGAAGCCATCATGTGGCATTGCTATAGCAAAAAGAGCCATGCCTACTCCTCGGCCATCAATTTCTACAAGGCTTCAAAGGCAGACCGAGATGCAGTCGTGAAATTCCTGCGCTCTATATAGTTTGTTCTGACAAATCATATTAACGACATGGTGGGCTCTGTCGGAGTCCGCCATGCCTTTTTCTTTTATACCACAAGAAATAGATGAAAAATACATATAGGAATTTGCTCTTTCTAACAGGTTGTCTCTTTGTTTTGACTGCTTGTCATGACGAGGTCGGAGAGTCTGAAATTCAAGGCACTGATGATGCCTATGTCGGCCAAAAAGTCGGCAATTTCTCGGCAGATGAATGGTATCCCGGCGGTGTGCTAGGAACAACGGACAACACAACCGTTCATTGTTATGAGGATGAGACACCAGCCGTCACCAAGTCCGGCATGTCTGATGCTTTCACTAATGGAGAAACTGTTTTTGAGCACAAATACACGTTGAATACCAATCCATATAAAGGATTGGGTCCGATTTACTCTCGCCGTTCGTGCATTTATTGCCATCCAAATTATGGGCACGGGAAACGCCAGACCAAGTATACAGCCGATCAGATGGGCAATGGCTACCTTCTCGCCCTCTTCTATCCGGCTGGTAGCACAGATGCCAATGGTAAGACTTATACTGAAGATACTTATGTGAGTCAGATTACAGGTGTCCCTCAGACAATGTCTATGACACCGTTCCTTCCCGAAATTGACGAGGACGGCATCAATATAGAATGGAAGCATGCTACAGACGAGCATGGCAATAAGTTTCCCGATGGTGAGTCGTATGATCTTATCTATCCTGAGGTGACTGTGGCGATGAGTGCCATACATGCCAGTCCTATGCCTGCTGCAGGGTTTACGGTACGGCTCGAGTCTACAATAGGTATTGGTGGCGCAGCCCTCATTGATGCTATACCCGAGGATTCGATCAAGAAACAATATCAAAGTGAGGCTGCTCACGCGGAACTCAATCCTATGATGTGGGACAAGGCCAACAATACCTGGGCCTCAACAGCGTACAAGGAGTTGAGTCACGGTAAGAAAGGCATCAAGCGTTTCAATTACCAGCTCACCCGTGCTTCCCTTCAGCAGGATTACGCTATATGGGAGATTTGCAATGTGACACGCAAGGATTTGCATTACCTTTACTCAACCAAAGAGTGGGCCAAGGCTAATAGCGAGAATGAGAATGTCATCAAGTATATCATGGAGAACGGTAAGGATTCCAAGTCATTGTTGAACCCCTATTATGCTGACACGAAAGAAGAAGTGGCCAAAAAGGTCGAACGCCTGTTGGGTCTGAACTCTGAAGCCGATGCTCCTGAATACGAAGAAAACTTCATCAAGAAATTCGGTGAAGAAATGTCAGACCAGCAGTACTATGACTTTATGGTGTGGCAACGCGGACTTGCTGTACCCCGTGCCCGCAATCTTAACAGCAAGACTGTGCAGCGCGGAAAAGAGCTGTTCATGCAGATGGGATGCGCATCGTGTCACAGACCATCCTGGACGACGGGTGAAGACAACTATTGGGCATCTGACTATGTGAACAGTATGGGAAAACTTCCTACATATCCTCACCAGAAAATATATCCTTATACGGATTTGGTGCAGCACCGTCTTTATATGGAGAACGATATCATCTACGGATGGTGTCGCACAACGCCTCTTTGGGGACGAGGGCTGTCAATGCGCAATACCGGTTCCGATGACCGCCTGCACGATTGCCGTGCTCGCAATGTCATAGAAGCCATCATGTGGCACGGTTATAGTTCAAAGAGCGACGCCCACTGGTCAGTGCAGAATTTCTATAAACTGAGCAGTTCGGATCGGAATGCGGTGGTTGCATTCATCGAAGCCATTTGATCTGGTTTGAACATACTGACCTTGTCGTATATACTTTTGCCGTTTGCTTTTTCTCCAACATGAGGGAAGAGCAAACGGCATAATGTATGTATAGCCAATACATTTTGTTTTTTGTAGAGAAAAACGTACCTTTGCCTGTCGTAAATTATCCTATATGAGAATAAATATTGTCATTCCTTGTTATAATGAGCAGGAAGTATTGTCGAAGACCATTGCTGTATTGGAATCTTTGGCGGATAGAATAAAGCATGAAACAGGGGCGGAAACACAACTGCTTCTTGTCGATGATGGAAGTTCGGACAATACATGGCCGATGATCAAGGAGGCGGCCCGCAATTCCATCTTTGTGAGCGGTCTCAAGTTATCTCACAACCGCGGACATCAAAATGCATTGTGGGCCGGAATGGAGGCCTCCGTAGATCATTGTGATGCAATGGTCAGTATTGATGCCGATTTGCAGGATGACGAGAATGTCATAGTTGACATGGTGCGTCAGCTGCAGGCTGGAAAAGATATTGTCTATGGCGTGCGCAAAGAACGAAAGACCGACACCTTCTTCAAAAGGTATACAGCTCAAGCTTTTTATAAAATCATGCAGATGGCCGATAAAGATGTCATCTATAATCATGCGGACTTTCGTCTGATGAGCAATCGTGCTTTGAAGGCTTTGATGCAATATTCTGAAAGGAATCTTTTTCTTCGTGCTATCGTTCGTGAACTTGGTTTTCAGGAAGGGTTTGTTTATTATGACCGTAAGGCCCGTGAGGCTGGTGAGTCCAAATATCCACTGAAGAAGATGTTGGCCTTCAGTATCGACGGCATTACTTCTTTTTCTGTTGCGCCTCTGAAATTTATCACCTTTGTCGGTCTTGCCATGACTATTGTGGCAATTGCCATTATTTTCTATGGTTTGATAGAGTATACTAAAGGTGCTACCATACAGGGATGGACTTCCATACTCGTTTCGCTTTGGTTTATCGGCGGAATCGTCACGACGGGTGTCGGAATTACCGGTCTCTACATAGGAAAGATCTATACGGAGGTAAAACGAAGACCGCGTTATTTTATAGAAGAACGTGTATAAAACATCCCGTATCGGTTCTTGCCTGTGCAACAGGTGGAAACGAACAGGTGGAAACGAACCTTTGAAAATCCGATTTCATCTTCAAAGAAACACGATAATTCGTTTTTTTTCTCTACTTTTGCATTTTATAGATAAATATGAATACGAGAAAGACACAGGTTACTGTACATGACGACATCTTGGCCCAAGCGGCCGAAAAAGGAATCGATGAATTTTTGAAGACGGTTACGGATACTATCAAAAATGCTATCGGAGGGGAATTGTCGGCTGACAATATGGAGAGTCTGAATGTTTCCCAAATTACGTTATTGGCATACGATATACTGTGTGAGGAAGTAATGGACGGAGGGTTTGTACAACTTATCCACAATGGAAACGGTGGCTTTATCTTTCTCAATCCCTTGGCGAAAATTATGAAATCCTGGGGATTGGCTGACTTGTCAAAATTGTTGTACAGTGGGCGGAAATTGTATTTCGCCCATCGTGAAACCATCGAGAAGGACTGTTCTGACGATGAATTTATGGCTTTGTTTGAACAATTCCCGGACTTCGACGAATTGGATGATGCATTTGTTGAAAATGAGGAGCAGTGGTCAGAAAACATAGCCATATATGTTGACAGTCATTTGGACGATTTTGTTACAGTTTTGCCTTCTGTCTCTAATGACAATTGATAGACGATGAACAAGGAAGAAGAGAAAATCAGGAAAAAAAGTCCTGTAAACATAAAGAATAAAAAGGCCTCGTTTGAGTATTTCTTTATCGAGACCTATACGGCAGGCATTGTCCTTACAGGTACGGAAATCAAGTCGATACGGCTTGGAAAAGCCAGTCTCGTTGATACATTCTGCTATATCAGCAATGGAGAAATATGGGTGAAGGGTATGAATATCTCGCCCTATTTTTACGGTTCCTACAGTAATCACGAAAGCAAGCGTGAGCGCAAACTCTTGTTGACGAAACGCGAAATTGCAAAGTTGCAAAGCGCAACCCAACAGACAGGCTATACGATTGTACCGTTGTTAGTATTTATAGACGAGCACGGACGTGCGAAGATGGATATCGCTCTGTGCAAGGGAAAGAAAGAGTATGACAAGCGGCAGACACTCAAGGAAAAAGAAGACCGCCGCGAGATGGATCGTGTGATGAAGCACTATTGATGATGGCATTGCTTGAGGATATTGTAAGAAAGAGAATACTCATTCTTGATGGTGCAATGGGTACGATGATACAGCAGTATGCGCTGACGGAAAGTGATTTCCGGGGAGTCCGTTTTGCCCAAACTGAAGGAATGATGCTCGGTAACAATGATATGCTCAATATCACACGTCCTGATGTTATTGCCGATATTCACCGAAAATACCTCGAGGCAGGTGCTGACATTATCTCTACCAATACATTCAGTAGTCAGCGCATTTCTGAGGCTGACTATCATCTTGAAACATATGCCCGTGAGATGGCCCTAGAGGGCGCGAGAATTGCCCGCCAGATTGCCGATATATATTCCTCTCCAGACAAGCCTCGGTTTGTGGCCGGGTCTGTGGGCCCTACCAACAAGACTTGCTCCATGAGTCCGGATGTAAGCAATCCAGCTGCACGTGATCTGGATTACGATACATTGTACTGTGCTTATGATGAACAAATCGATGCCCTGATGGAAGGTGGAATCGATATTGTACTTATAGAAACAATTTTTGATACTCTTAATGCCAAGGCGGCCATAGACGCTGCAGTCCATACTATGCGACGTAGGGGAAAGGATCTCCCGATCATGTTGAGCGTCACGGTCAGTGATTTGGCGGGACGAACCTTGAGCGGCCAGACGCTGGATGCTTTTCTGGCAAGTGTAAGCGGGTACCCTGTTTTTTCTGTCGGACTAAATTGCTCATTTGGCGCAAAGCAGATGAAACCGTTTTTGCAGGATTTGGCACGTCGTTCACAGTATTATGTCAGCGCCTATCCCAATGCCGGCCTTCCCAATAGTTTGGGGCAGTATGACGAGACGCCTGAATCGATGGCGCCACAAATCGGGGATCTGATAGACGAGGGACTGGTCAATATCGTTGGGGGATGTTGTGGTACCACGGAAAAGTTTATCGCACAGTATGTGCCGCTTGTAGAAGACAAAAAACCGCACGTCCCGTCCTTACCTTCTGACACGATGCTGCTTAGCGGTCTGGAATTGCTGGATGTTACTCCCGATATCCGTTTTGTAAATGTAGGAGAGAGGTGTAATGTTGCAGGTTCAAGAAAATTTCTTCGGCTGATTAACGAGAAAAAGTATGAGGAAGCTCTGTCTATTGCCCGAAATCAGGTAGCGGCAGGAGCTCAGGTGATAGACGTCAATATGGACGACGGCTTGCTTGACGCTCGGGCCGAGATGGTAAACTTTCTGAATTCTATCGCTGCAGAACCTGATATAGCCCGTGTACCGGTGATGATTGACTCATCAAAATGGGATGTTATTGTTGCCGGTTTGAAATGTGTTCAGGGCAAGTGCATCGTTAATTCCATTTCTCTCAAAGAGGGAGAAGATGTTTTTTTGAGTCATGCTCGTGATGTGAAAAGATTCGGTGCCGCCGTCGTGGTCATGTGTTTTGACGAGCAAGGTCAGGCGACAAGTTATGAGCGTCGCATAGAAATAGCGTCAAGGGCATATCGCCTTCTGACGGAAGAGGTTGGGATGAATCCTCTTGACATCATATTCGATCCCAATGTTTTGGCCATCGCTACCGGCATGGAGGAACATGCCAATTATGCAGTGGATTTCATTAGGGCTACCGGGTGGATACGTACGCATCTGCATGGCGCTCACGTGAGTGGAGGCGTCAGCAATCTTTCTTTCTCTTTCAGAGGAAACAACTATATACGTGAGGCCATGCATGCCGTATTCCTGTATCACGCTATACAGCAGGGAATGGATTTCGGTATCGTAAATCCGGCGACCAAGGTCGCATATGATGATATTCCTCCTGAACATCTGCGTATTATAGAAGACGTTGTGCTCAATAGAGATGCCAAAGCTTCTGAACGGCTGATAGAACTTGCTGACGAGCTAAAAGCGGCTGCAGATGCGGAGAAAAATTCTCAGGGTGGTGTTGCTGGTAAAACAACTAAGGGCGACACTTTACTTTGGAGAAAGGAACCTGTCGAAAAACGTTTGAGTTACGCATTGGTCAAAGGAATTCCTGATTTTCTTGACGAGGATATACACCAGGCGCTTGAGAAATATCCGAAGGCGGTCAATGTCATTGAAGGACCATTAATGGACGGAATGAATACTGTAGGAGAACTTTTCGGTTGCGGAAAGATGTTTCTTCCTCAGGTGGTCAAAACCGCAAGAACGATGAAAAAGGCGGTGTCTGTTCTACAACCGTTTATAGAGTCTGATCAGTCAGATTGCTCATCGTCCAATGGCCGTATACTGCTGGCTACCGTGAAAGGAGATGTGCATGATATCGGTAAAAATATTGTATCCGTAGTGATGGCCTGCAATAATTATGAGGTCATCGACTTGGGGGTGATGGTGCCGGCTGAGCAGATTGTAAGAAAAACGAAGGAGGACAATATCGACATCGTTTGTCTGAGCGGTCTGATTACGCCGAGTTTGGACGAAATGGTGCATGTGGCCTCTGAAATGCGCAAAGCTGGACTGAATGTCCCCATCATGATTGGAGGCGCAACAACAAGCGAACTGCACGTTGCTCTCAAGATAGCCCCTGTCTATGAAGGTATCGTTGTATGGATGAAAGACGCTTCCCAAAATCCGTTGATGGCAGCCCGTCTTCTTGACAAACGGCAGCGGACTGTCGTGCAAGAAGAGTTGAATGCCCGTTATTGCAAACTTCGCAAGGATTATTCCGATGCTCAAAAAAATCTGTCTTCCATCGAGGATGCAAGAAACAACAAACTGAATCTGTTCGCCTAATAATATCAGAGGTGACTGTAATATAGAAACAAAGAAACAAGAATAGGAGAATATTCACAATGGTATTTAGAAAGAAAAAGGTATGGCATTGTCTGCCGGGACAACCTGTAACAGAACTTGACAAACAAGTGATGTATTGGGAAAATAAAGGTAAGGAAGTCCCTTCGCGTAGTCTTATCAAGACCCCTGAACAGATAGAAGGAATACGAAAAAGCGGTGTCGTCAATACTGGTGTGCTTGATGAGGTTGCCAAGCAAATACATGCAGGCATGACTACGCTCGAGATAGACAAAATCTGTTATGACTATTGCGTTGCGCATGGTGCCACTCCTGCGTGTCTCGGATACGAAGGCTTTCCCAAGAGTGTATGTACCAGTATCAACGAAGTGGTCTGTCATGGCATTCCAAAAGAGGAGGACGTCTTGCAGGAAGGTGATATTGTGAATGTAGACTTTACGACCATTCTTGACGGCTATTTTGCAGACGCCTCTCGAATGTTTATCATTGGCAAGACCTCTCCGGAAAAAGAACAATTGGTTCGCGTTGCTAAGGAATGTCTGGAGATTGGCGCGGAAGCAGCAAAACCCTATTGCTTTGTTGGCGACATAGGTCATGCCATACAAAAACATGCCGAGAAGTATCATTACGGTGTTGTTCGAGATCTCTGCGGACATGGTGTAGGGCTTGAGTTCCATGAAAAGCCCGATGTGATGCATGTCGGCCACAAAGGACAAGGCATGCTTATTGTGCCCGGTATGGTGTTCACTATTGAACCCATGATCAATATGGGTACATGGAAGGTGTTCATTGATGCCGATGACGAATACGGTTGGGAAGTCATTACCGGGGACGAGAAGCCGAGCGCCCAATGGGAACATACTTTCCTAATGACAGAACACGGAGTGGAAGTCCTCACGCATTGATGATGGCATCATAATATTATATTGTCAAAAATGGAAAAGGATATTTATATATTAGGAATAGAAAGCAGTTGCGACGATACTTCTGCGGCCGTCCTTCACGGAGATGTTCTGCTGAGCAATGTAACGGCCTCGCAGGATGTCCATCGGTCGTATGGTGGAGTAGTGCCGGAATTGGCCTCACGTGCCCACCAACAAAATATCGTTCCGGTTGTAAGCGAGGCCATCAAACGTGCAGGCATAACAAAAGAGCAACTTTCTGCAATCGCATTTACTCGAGGGCCTGGACTTATGGGATCATTGCTTGTCGGTGTAAGTTTTACCAAAGGTCTTGCGCTGAGTTTAGGAATCCCCTTGATAGATGTCAACCATCTTCAAGGCCATATTATGGCTCACTTCATAAAAGACGCTTCCAGCGATTATGTCTCGCCGCCGTTTCCTTTCCTCTGTCTGTTGGTAAGTGGAGGAAATTCTCAGATTGTTAAGGTCAATGCATACAATGATATGGAAGTCTTGGGGCAGACTATAGACGACGCTGCTGGTGAAGCCATAGACAAATGTTCCAAGGTTATGGGTTTAGGCTATCCCGGTGGGCCGATAATTGACAAGCTGGCGCGTCAAGGCAATCCGAAGGCTTATAAGTTTGCGGAACCGCATATTCCAGGAATGGATTATAGTTTCAGTGGACTGAAAACATCTTTCCTTTACAGTTTGCGCAAATGGGTAGCTGACGATCCGGATTTTGTAGAACACCACAAAAATGATTTGGCAGCAAGTCTTGAATATACCATTGTTGATATTCTTATGAAGAAACTACGGCTAGCCGTCAAGACCACCAGTATCAAACATGTTGCGGTGGCCGGAGGTGTTTCAGCCAACAATGGATTGCGGGCTGCATTCCACGACCATGCACGTCGGTACGGATGGACAGTCTATATACCAAAATTTGGGTATACTACGGACAATGCCGCAATGATAGGAGTGACAGGCTACTACAAGTATCTTGATCATGACTTCTGCCCTATCGATGCACCGGCATTCAGCAAGGTGACTTTCAAATAATGATAACAAACGACAAACGAAAATTATAAAAGATGGAATTCGAAAAGAAAATATTGAGCCGTGAAATTCAGCAGTACCTTTACGAGTCCGGTCTTACTGTCGGTACGGCAGAAAGTTGCACCGGTGGCCGCATAGCCGAATCTATCATTGCAGTTCCTGGAGCGTCTACCTACTTCAAGGGCGGTATCATTTCGTATACCAATGAGGTGAAAGAAAATCTTCTCGGCGTGGATGCTCACCTTTTAGAGGAAAAAACCGCAGTTTGTGAGGACGTTGCCAAAGCAATGGTTCAAGGCGCGCTGAATACTCTCCATGTAGATTTTGCCATTGCTTCTACCGGCGTTGCAGGCCCTGGCGGAGGAACGCCTGAGATACCCGTAGGTACGATATGGCTCGCATGTGGAAATGCCAAAGAGATTGTGGCTCAAAAGTTGAGCGAAGATTATGGACGTGACATCAATTTGGCTATTGCCACCAGCAAGGCCTTACAGATGTTCTTGGATTATTTGCGCGAAAAGATGCCGAACGAGAAATCGGCAGAGTAAGGTCGGCCTTTAGGCATTGATGGCATAAAAGCCAAAAGATATTTCTACAACTCTCGTCAATTCGGCAATGTTTTTCCGGTTGGCGAGAGTTGTTCGCATTTATCCTAACGCAACCTCGTAGCCAAGAATGCGAATACCTTTGGACGTTTGAATGTAATATCCGATACTTCGTAAGTTTTTCTAAGCGCATAAGTGTTTGATAGTCAATATATATTTGCTACAAAATAGTCCTCACGTAACAAACATGCACCAAAATTTTAGAAAATATTTCAAATGAAGGAGACAAGAGGGCGATTTTGGTGCAATTCATGGAAAACGAGCATCAGGTAGCGTGATTTTCGTGTCTTTGTTGTCTGATGTCAAGCAAGGCTTTCTGACAT
>CAVHOL010000002.1:0-89173 GCA_963637655.1 bacterium
GACGAAAAAGATGCCGGATAAAAACAAAAAGACACAAAGAGCATACCCGTCAAAATAGAATTTGATAATGCGTGGAATTTTTAGAACACGCCATATCAAAGGTCATATCAGATACGCTGCCGGAAAAGCGAATGAAAGGGAGTCGGAACGTCTTTGGAAGAGCCGACAACAAAAAGGGTTACTGTCCGGCAAACTGGCTGATGTCGAAACCGGTCTTGGCGTCCTCGTTGGTGGAAGCCTGCTCTTCTTCGGTCTTGCGGTCCTTCTCCTGCTGCTGCTCGAGGTAGAGCTGGTAGGCCTCCTCGATCTCCTTCTCCTTCTGGTCGCGGTACTGCTGGGCGAGCTCGCCGTACTTGTCCTTGAGTTCCTGGAGGGCGTCCTTGGCCTCCTTGAGCTCTTCGGCGGGCGCGCCGAGAAGCTGCGAGGTGATCTTGGCGGTGCAGACGCCGCAGTGGAAGTCCATGCGCTGCTTGGCCTCGTCGAAGGCCACCTTGACGGCGTCCATGAGGGCGTCGTGGCGGTCGTCGTCTACCTTGGGCATGGTGAGGAGTATGGCCTTGTCGTCGTCGGGATCGTCGTGTCCGTCGCCGGAGGCCTTGTCGGGATCGGCGCTGACGATGTCCTGGTCGAACTCGGGGTGCGCCATGGCGATGGCCTTGCCGATCTCGAAGAGCACCGACTCGTCGTTGGGGTAGACCATCAGCTGGTTTTTCTCGGGCATGGCCACCTGTGCGACCTCCTCTATCTTGTACTCCTCGCCGTCGATCTTGATGACGACGGGCAGGAGCGACACGGGCTCGGCCTTGACGCAGAGGTTGAAATAGGCGAAGCAGAGCATGGCCACCGAACTGTTGAGCTTGGTGTCCAGTTCGCCCAGACGGAGTGAAATCTTGTTTCTCATATCCTTGTTTTTCTGTTTTTTCTATGTTTGCCGCCTTGTCGGGGGCGTTCTCCCTGACGGACGGTCCGCCCTATCGGCGTCTCTTCTTCCTTGCGGGTTTCATCTTGAGGTAGAGGCGGTTCATCTCGTTGCCGCGCACTACGGTGGTGGTCGCGGCGGTGCGGTAGCCCTCCTTGCGGAGGGAGATGCGGCAGGCGCGCCCGGCGGCCAGGGAGAGCTGCAGGGGGGTCTTGCCTGCATAGCGCCCGTCGATGAACACCTCTGCGTCGACCACGTCGGACCCGATGCTGACCACGCCGCTTCCCGACTGTGTGGCATCGAGGAGGATCTCCTGCGGCCAGCGGTCTTCTACGGTGACGGGGCGGGCGACGGACTCCATGCCGTCCTTGCGGGCGCTGACCACATGATAGCCGCGCGAGAGGTGTCCGGTCCACTCGCCGACGGCGACAGGCTCGCGGTCGATGAGGATCTCGGCATCGGGCTCGGCGGCGGTGATGTGCACGGCGGCGGTGAGGGTGTCGGCGGCGGCCACCGATGCGGCGGTGAGTACGGAGCCTCCCTTGGATGCGCCGGAGGCCGTACCGTCGGCGGGTGAGGCTGCGGGCAGCTCGGCCCACTGTGCGGGGGTAAGGCTGCGGGGCACGGGCATGGGGTGCAGGTCGGCCTCGGTGAGGGTGACCACCTTCTTGGCTACGGTGTCGATGTCGACCCAGGCGTTGTAGTAGCAGTAGCCGCGGCGCGTGAGGGTGAGGCGGTGGCGTCCGGCCATGATGCGGCGCGAGACGGCGGAACCGCTGCCGATGGAGTCGCCGTCGAGCCGTATGGCGGCGTCGGCAAGGGGCGTGCGCACGGTGAGGTAGGAGTAGAGGGGCTGCAGGTGTACCTCGACATCGGTGCGCACCGAGTCGGTGACGGTGACCGCATCCTGCCACTGGCTGTAGAAGGGGGCCTCGGCGCGGCAGGCGTGGCGGCCTACGGGCAGGTAGAGCTGTATCTTGCCGCCGCTGACGGTGTGACGCGTGCTGTCGACGTAGAGTATGGCGTTCTCGGGCGAGAAGTAGAACACGGTCCACTGGCTGGAGGCGCGGTACTCCTTCTTGGGCGAGGAGGTGAGCAGGTAGGCGCGGTAGTAGTGCTTGCGGCGGAGCCGCCGCACGGGCACGCGCCATGCCAGCTGGCCGTAGTCGGGGTGCTTGACGCTCACGGTGTAGGTCTTGTCGGGCAGAAGGAGGGTGATCTTGCCGTCGCCCTCCTGCGGCGTGAGGTCGGTCTTGCCGTCGGCCTTGAAGACGAATCCCTTCTCGGCGGTGACGAGCTCGAGCACGGCCTGTGTCTTGTCGGTCTTCAGCCCTTCGCTGCGCAGGTCTTTCTTGCGGAGCGTGGAGAAGCCCTCTATGCGGGTCTCCTGTGCGGCGGCGCCGGCGGCCGTGAGGAGGCAGAGAAGCAGGGTCAGACGGATGGCGAGCCTCATCGTGCGTCGATACGTTGTACGTTGTGCGGTGTACGGTATATGCGGTGTGTCGCTGGAAGGGAGGACGGGCTTCACTTGCCCTCGGCCATGACCTGTCCGGCGTAGGTGACGGAGATGTTGCCGCCCCAGGCGCAGATGAGCTTGCCGTTGTCCATCACTCCGGGCATGTTGCTCACGAGCGCCTGGCTGCACGGTGCCCAGGGGGCGGTGATGACGGGTATGCAGGGCATGGGGGTGAGCACGCCCATGGCGGCGGTGGTGGCGGAGGCTACGGTAGGGTTGGCCAGCGACTGGCACATGCCGAAGGGGAGCACGTTGACCATCGGGGCAAAGTCCATCATGTTGGCCTGCGGCTTGTTGTCGATCAGCGGACGGGTGGGGTCGGCGACCATGAGTTGCGAGGGGGCCATGCCGAAGGAGCACTGCAGCATGGCGCCCATACAGAGGAATTTTCCCATAGGCTTTTTTCTGTTGGGGAGTGTCGGTACGCTATTGGGCGGTTATTAATAATCAGCGCCCTTACTTGCTGCCGCCGGCGTCCTTGACTTCCTCCTCCTTGAGCTTGGTGGAGAGGCTGGCCGATGCCGGTGCGGCGGGTATGGGTATGCCGTCGGAGATGTGGGGCGACTTGAAGGAGGTCTTGGCCTCGAGATTGTCGACGGTGGCCTTGGGCATGGTGACGTCGCCCTTGAAGGTGGCCTTGCCGCCGATCTCGGTCTCGCCGTAGAGGGCGGTCTTGCTGCCGGCGAGGGCTGCGTTGCCGCCGTCGAGCTGCAGGGCGGCCTTGCCGTCGTTCTGCTGTATCTCGGCCGTGGTCTTGGCGAAGACGCCGACCTTGTCGGAGGAGAGCTGCAGGGCGCTGCTCTGGTTGTCCTTGTTCTTGCTGCCGAGGTACATCTTGTCGGCCAGCAGGAGCATGGTGCTGTCCTTGGCGAGCGACTGGTCGGCGCGGCTTTCCTTGTCGACGTCGACGGCCTTGAGGGTGATGGCCTTGCTGTTGACGCTGAACGAGCCGGAGGCCTTGCCTTCGGTGTCGTTGCTGCCCACGGTCATGGTCTCGGCCCTCAGGGCGATGGTGCCCTCCTTGGTGAGGGCCTTCTCTGACACCTTCTTGTCCTTGTACTCGTAGTCGACGGCCTCCAGGCGGATGTCCTTGGAGGTGATGTGCACGCTGCCGACGGCGGGCATGTCGGCGGTATCCTTCCCGATCTTGGGGTTGGAGGTGTCGAGGACGATGTCCTGCACGCCTACGGAGAAGGTGCTGCCGTCCATCGTGGCGCCCTTGACGTCGCGGGCCTGGAAGCGCACGTCGTGGGCCTGCACGCTGAGTCCGGCCCCGGCGTTGTCGCGCAGGTTGCTGTCGCCGTCGACCGAGGAGATGACGGTATGCTCGGCCCGTATGCTGACGTGTGCTCCGGTGCTCTTGGTCTTGTAGTCGGACTTGTAGCCGTCGATCTTCTTCTTCTTGGCCTCGAGGCACTTCACCTGGCGGTTGAGCTCGGCGAGGGTGGCGAGCGAGGCGACGCAGTCGGAGAGCGAGGAGTTGAGCGTGTTCGACAGGTCGTCGATGGTGCACTGCAAGTCGTGGAGGTCGATATAGTTGGCACGGACATGATCGTCGGTGTCGTAGTAGTCGGTCTTGGAGTTGACGATCTCCTCGAGCTGTCCGATGAGCGTGTCGGTGGCTTTCTTCTTTGCGGTGACCGCGCTCTTGAGGGTTGCGGCGGCGGCTTTCTTCTCCTTGACGGTATCCTCGATCGCCTTGGCGAGGTTCTCGCAGGGCACGGCGGCCTCGATGCCGACACTGTTGTCGGCACGGAGGGTGATGCTGCCGGGTGCGGCGCCTGCGCCGGTGGCGAAAGCGCCTTCGGTGTTCTCGCTGCGCAGGGCGATGCCCTGGGCCTGCACGGTGTACTCGGACACGGGGCCGACGACCTCCTCAAGGCCGTCGATGCCGGGGTCGACGCAGACATTGCGTATCTGCGATGCCTTGTGCACGATGGTGCCGCTGGCGGCGTAGTCGTTGCCCACGCCCTCCTCGCTGATACTGTTGGCCCGGATGATGACCCGCGAGGGCTGTCCGGTCTTCAGGGTGCCGTCCTTGTCGACGTTGCCGATGATGATCTCCGGGGCGGAGATGACGAGACGCGCCTCGTCGCGCAAGTATTGTCCGCGGGCAAACGACTCTACCATCTCGCGCTTCATGCGCTGCAGCTCGGCCTTGCTCCGGCGTATGTCCTGCAGTTCTTTCTCGGCACTCTCCAGAAAGGTGGAGAGGGCCTTCTGCCAGTCTTTATAGTTTTCTGCCATGATGCGTCATTTTTTAGGGTGGTTATTGTATCAGCCCTTGCAGAGGTCCTTGATGTAGTCCAGGTCGACATTGTTCGACCTGCTCCGGACAGATTCCCCTTTGATCTCGCAGGTATTGCCGTCTGTATCGGAGATGAGTACGCCTCCCTTGTTTTCGGGATTCCAGATGAACTGGGGTTGGCAGAACGTTCTTGAGCGGGCCCATACATCATCGACGACGAATTGTGCTACTTCGATACCTTTATATTTAGTAGTACGGTCTCCCTTTTGGGCGTCCTTGAAGAAACTATCCACCATCTTCTCCTTAAATGTCTTTTTGGCCGGATCGGGCTCCTGATAATACAGGCAGGAGAGGTAAGTAGACCAGGTGTCCGCATTGGCAACCACAGTATTTTTGTCGGTGTTCGGCAATTGTCCACACAGTGGCATATATTCCTTGTCATAGGCTATGTAGGTGTTCCAGCCTTGTATGACATCGTAGAACAGTCCACGTTTGGCTTTTTTCAGGTCATCGCTGATTTCAACACTTGCGAACTGGCCGCTGTTCGAATCAAAGACGGCCTTTATCACATCTGATTTTCTGAAAGCTTTCAGAGCATTCTTCAATGTGTCTTGGGTAATGTCACCAACATCACCCAAGGCTATGTTTACGTCGAATTCCGCATCTTCTATAAGCGAATTCAAAGATGCAATATTTACCGTTACGATATCTAACACTGATTGCCTAAAGCCTCTAAAATCCCCGACGCATTGCGATGGATTTTCCTCGTTTGCATTCTGCAAATCATATTTTTCCAGCATTGTCCGGCATGCTGCGACATCATAGCCCAGCAGCGCACCTTCTCCATTTTGCCGCCGGCACAACTTCAAGACATCTTGGAAAGTCAAATCTCTGAAAACAGCCAAAAAAGCATCTTTGGAAGAATCTTGATTTTCTTTTTTGTAGGAATAATCGTTATTGTTATCCTGATACGATTCTATTAAAGCGACAAAAGTTCCCTTTACAACATCAAAGCGTGAAATACAACCAAGCACTTCATTCCGGCTTGCAATGATACGATTCGCCTGATTGCTGACAAACTCCAGCGTTTCCTTGATCTTCCCGTACTTGGCCGCTTCCTGGTATTTTTTGATCTTCATATCCTGCGGCAGGGAGGTGGTTCCCTTGCCGCCTTCCAGACAGAGATAGCGGGCCGAATTGATCTTCAGCGTACCGTCTACAGGGCGCAGCAGGGCATCCCAGATACAACGGAACAGATCCAAGTCAACGAGTGCAAGTGACGTTTTGATATCCTTTTCCAGGTTCGCCGCCATGCCTGTCAACAGTCCGGACCAATCTTTCCGTAAGAACTTCTTCTTCTTGATGTTGGTACCCGACTGCAGGGTCAGTTTGTTGGCGGCCTTTATCTCGATGTCCTTGCCCTCAATGGACACCTTGCCCAAGGGGGCCTTGATGGTGATGCCCTTGAGCGCATCGAGAGTCACGTTGCCGAGGGCCGAGGTGATCGTGATGGAACGGCTGGCCGTGTCGAACAGCATCTTGTTGAACGCAGTTGCGTCCTGCATGCAGATACCGCCGCCAAGTCTGGCAGCGCCTTCGAATTTCATTCCCGGCCAAATGAATTGGAGGGTATTGAGAATGGGAAGTAATGACTCCAGAGCCAGGGCGTAACTGTCGTTCTCGAAGAACTGTATCTTGTCGCCTGCGGGCGACGTGATGGTGGTGGCAGACGACGGTCCTGAGGTGCTCTGGGAGTAGAGCGAACCGACCACGAACGGGCGCTCCATGTCGCCGTTCTCGTAGTCTACCATCACCTCATCGTTTTTCAGGGGACGGAAGTTGACGCCATAGTCTTTTCCGGCCATGGGCGCCGTCACTCTGATCCAGGGCGAGGCGTTCTCAAGGTTCTTATTGCCGCCTTTGTAACGTTGCGATCTGCGGTCTTTTACCTTAGTGTTGTCCTTGAGGCATTTGGGATCCTGAGGCTCTTTGTTGTCGACGGTCTTCTGCCAGGGGTACTTGATACGGACACGGTTGAGCGCCATGGGATCTTCCGTGTCAAAGACGACGGCGGCCTGCGGACGGGCCTTTCCGCGCGACGTGTTGGGGAGGGGAAGGGGAAGGAACTGTTTGTTCTTCGCCGCATCCTCATAGTTCATCTTGCTCTTGCCGACATAGTTTTCCTGATGGGCATACGTCTTGCTGGCATCAGGCGACACTCTCTTGACGGCTTCCACGACACAGGCGTAGGTACGGGTAGTGCCGTCGGCCTCCAGACGGGCGTCGTAGGTCACCTTGACCACGGCATACTCGTCGGTGTCGCTCTCGTTGAGCACGAATGTGGAGCCGAGGAACTGAGGCCGCACGTTGTCGGCCTCCTGCACTACGCGTATGAGGGTCTTGGCCGAGTCTTTCTCCAGCTGCGACATGGTGGAATAGAACTTGCCGTCGAGCGCATAGGCATAGTTGGAATAGGGGCCTACGGTGGTCTTGTCATAGTCGTCGGTCTTCATCTCGCTATAGGAGAAGGGGTCGAGGAACTTTTCCTTTTCCTTGTTCTTCCACCATCCAGTCTGGATGAGATTCAGCGCCGTTTTCTTTCCGCCCTCATATATCGCCTGGCCGATGGCTTCCTGAAGGGTGTCATTCTGCAGGAATTTTCTTACACGCGATATATAGAACGACTTGGGGTCATAATTGTCGATGACGTTGATGGCCGTATTCTTGAGCATACGTTGTCCGAAGTCTGTCCAGCAGCACTTGTCAGAATAGGAATAGGTGGCCACCTGGTCGGTAGCCGGGCCGTCGTATTCGGCCGACACCTCGGCACTCTGTTTTTTGCGGAGTTCCTGGGCTGTCTTCTTGGCATCCTTTTGGGGATCGCTGTCCTTGACTTCGACACCGTCGCGGGTGTAGTCGCTGATCCAGGCGGGCACCGTGTCGTCGTAGGCGTACTGGCCGGGCATGGTGAGCTCGCGGAAGATGCCGATGGTCTTGGCGGCGACGTCCTTGCCTTCGGCATTCTTCAGGGGCACGCATCCCAGATGGAGGGCGCCGTTCTCGTAGAAGAAGAACTCGCCGCAGCGGTTGGCCACGCGGCTGACGAACTCGTGCTCGGTCTCGTTGTGCTGCACGAGGTAGGGCTGTATGAGCTCGAGGGTGTCGCTGCCGCTCTGGTAGGACAGCTGGTGCAGGTCGAGCTGCAGCAAGGGTATGAAGGGGACGTTCGCCGTGCCGCTGCCGTCGCTTTTCTTTTCGGCGATGGCGTTCTTGTCACTGTCGACGATGTCGACGAGGATGTCCTCGCCGAGCACCTTGCCCGTGTAGCAGGCACTGTAGCGGCGCAGGGTGAGCATCTTGTCGGGACTGTAGGCGTAGAGGCGCACATAGAAGCCGGTGATGCCGCCCACGTTCTCAAACCGCGGCTCGTAGTTGTAGAAGATGTAGTCCTTGGCCATGTTCTCGGCATAGTCGTAACCTTCTTTCCCGTAGGCCAGGTCGGTGAGGTCGACCCTCGCGCCGAGCAGATTCTCGAAGAGCTTGGCGTCGTCGGGCCCGGCGCATACCTGGCGGCTGGTGGCGGCGTTCTTGGTCTTGATGATCTGTACGTCGGCCTCGATGACGCCGGGCTTGTACATCTCCTTGCAGACGTGCAGCGAGGTGAGCAGGAGGCTGTACTCGTTGCCGCTGATCTTGTCGCTGGCGCCCTGGAGTGTTGTGCGCTGTCCGAAGGCGAGGCTGAAGTCCTGCTTGCCGCGTATGCGGAGCAGATATTTGGATTGCTGGCTGGTGGCTTTTGCCATAGTGGGGTCTCCTTATTGTTTGGCGTACCTGCCGGGAGAAAATGGATGAAGGGCGGTACGCCGGTGGATATTCGTGTGTAGTGTTGCTGGGGTGACGGGGAATCGGGGTGCTGACGGGGCTGCTACTGCTGGGTGACGACGTCGAGCACACAGGGCTTGCCTTCCTCGCCGGGCTTGCAGTAGGCGATGCGCGTGACGAGCATGGTGAACGTGGCGAGCATCTGCTTGGTGTTGGCCGTGTCGAACGCTTCGGTGATGTCGACGATGTAGCCCGAGACAAACATGGTCCTCACGGTACTGTTGCCGCTGCTGAAGACGAAGGCATAGGTCATCTCGCTGTTGGCGCTCATGTGCTGGTAGTACTTGTTGCACACGCCGTCGGTCTCGGCCTTGACCGTGCAGTGGAGCACGGCCTTGACGGTGGGGCCGTAGGTGGCGCCCACGGCATTGCGGCTGCGCAGGCACTCGTAGCCGAACTGCTCCACGACGGTGGTCTTGCCGATCGTGGGCGCCGCGGTGCCGCTGTAGTCGACGGTGTCGCGGGAGACGCTCAGGGTGATGGAGGTGGCGGTGCCGGAGGCGGTTTGCGCGGTATTCTGTGAGTCTGCCATAGTGTGACTGTTTTTTCGGTAGATATGTTGGGATGAGGGGGACGGGGCGCGGCCTACAGGTCCTGGTCGGCGAGGGCGGCGGAGGCGGTGTCGAAGATGCGGTCGGCCACGGTGACGGTCTTGGGCACGATGGTCAGGGTGAGCTGCAGGCGCCGCTGGTCGGGGGCGGAGGCGTCGTAGACGTCGGCGATGCCGCCGAGGGTGGCCTTGGTGAAGGTGACGGTGCGGGTCGACTTGGCCAGCTTCAGCCGGATGGTGCCCGTGCAGACGGTATGGCTGGCATACCAGTCGTAGAGCGTGAGGTCATCGGCGGCGGGCACCACGGTCACCTGCAGTCCGGTGCAGCCGGCGTCGCCGGCGGGGATCCCGTTGCGGCGGGAGCGGATGACGCGTGTGGTGAACCTGACGACCTCGTAGGCGGCGGTTCCGATTTTCATTTGTACGGCCATGGCGGTGGGCTTTTCTTGGGGGGGGGGACGTTGTTCTTTCTTTTGGGGTCAGACGCGGGAGCCGCCCTTGCAGGTGACGATCTTCTCCGGGGCGACAAAGAGCGTGAGGCACAGGCGCTGGCCTTCGGCCTGGTCGGCGTCGTAGGTCTCGGTCATGCCGTAGCAGGTGGCGCGCTCGAAGGTGATGGTGCGGCCGTCGCCGGTGACGATGGTGCCGTCCTTCTCGCTGTGGTCGATGTACCACAGGTGGAGCTCGGAGCAGGCGTTGGGGGAGACGAACGCCAGGCGCAGCTCCTGGCAGCGGGCGTCGCCGTCGGGTATGCCGTAGGTGTGGTGGCGGGCGGTGCTGACCTGCAGGTCGGCCACGCTGTACGACGCTGAGCCGGAGGCGGTTCCAGCGGTGAATGTCAGTGTTGCCTGTGTTGCCATGTGCGGACTGTCTTTTTCTTGTCTTTTTTTCTTCTTTCTTGTCTTTTTCCTGCGGCGGGCGGGGCCGCGAGTGCGGGCCTCACGACGGGGCCGCCGTATACGAAAAAGCCACGGTGCGCTGCCTCAGCGCCGTGCCCCTCGGGGGCTGCGGAAGGCGGTGCACCGTGAACTTTTCAGCGGACTATTTCCAGGGGTTGACAAATGCTACAGGACCGTTCTTGAGCTCCTGGCATACGATCTCCAGCTGCTCGAAGTGCTCCTCGCCGTCTTCCCATTTCTCCTTGTAGTGTACGCAGTAGCAGCCTGTGCCCTGAAGCTCCTTCATGGTGCTGCCGTCGATGGTGTTGAAGAAGGTCACCTTGATGTCGCGGGGGTCGTTGGGGGCGAGCATCCACTGCAGGAGCTGGTTGTTGCCGTCGTTCATTGCCTTGACGCGGATGGTGATGCGGCCGCCGCGGGGGATGCCTGAGATCTGTCCTTCTCTATCTGTGGTCTGGTCAAACTTGTAGTCGACCATCATTACTTCGCGTGTTTCGAAATCCTTTACCGATAACTGTACCGGTGTCATATTCTCTGCCATAATTGTGTTTCCTTTTTAGTTGGTTTGACTGTTTACTGTCGGGCGGGTCTTTTCTGATGTGCGCTTGCCGTTATGCCCACTCGTTCTCGAATACTACCGATTCGAACTCGATCTTCTGGCAAGTGATGACGATCTCCTCGTAGTGGCCTTTCTTGTCTTCCCACTTCTCGTCGAAGTTGACGCAGTAGCCGTTGGTGAACTTGATGGTCTTCATGCTCTTGCCGGTCTTGGTCTCGAGGAAGGTGATGGTGCCGTTCTTGGGCAGGTTGCGCTCGATCATCCATGCCAGGAGGTCGGGGGTGCCGTCGTTGTGGGCCTTGACACGGACGGTGATCTTGCCGCCGCGGGGTATGCCGGACATTTGTCCTTCTACGTCTGTTGCCTGGTCAAACTCGTACGTTACCATGAGCACTTCACGCTCCTTGTAGCCATCGATTTCTAACTTTACTGGAGTCTTTGCCATAATCTTGTAATTTTTTAGGGTTGTTGTTTGTTGATTGATAATTGTTGCTTCACCTCTTCGTGCCTAGGCATAGCTCGCGCTTATGGTGCTTTCAGTATCTGAGGTTGTTGTCAGATGACGTGTGCAAAGGTATGCGGGCCGGGATGAAACGCCAAATTTTTTTTAAGATATTTTTCGCAAAACGCCAAAATAAAACCCCGTAAACTACCGGAATTCCGTAAGTTTTCCGCGTTTTGTGTGAATTTTATATAATATTCACTTAATAAATGGTTAGTATCGATAGATATGCTGACTCCAGGGCTGAGTTGGTAAAACAGGTGTTAACGGGTGTCAACAAACGTGTATGCTCCACACAGACTGCGGGGAAACACATATTATCTTGCTTTTTCTTGCTTTATTGCATGTGGCGTGTTCTAATAATTCCACGCATTAATAAGGTAATTTTTAGAACCCGCCTTGTACGTTCGCCGGGGCGACGGGCGGTGGGGGTGCCTGTCCGCCGCCCCGTGCGGTGGGGTCAAGGGTGCGCGGGGGTTACTGCGCGTCCTTGTTGTGCTTGTCGGCGCTGACCTTGATGATGAAGTTCTTGGCCGAGTAGAAGGGCGTGAGGCTGATGTCGCAGGTGATGCGCTTGGTGTCGGGATCCTGCGTGGGCTCCTTGATGTCGTAGTTCTGGAAGAGGTTGCCGTAGCCCTTGTAGTCGTTGAGGAAGGCCTGGATCTTGGCCTTGAGGTTCTTGGGCGAGTTGTAGGGGTCCCAGTTTTCGAGGGCCACCTCGTGTACATAGTTCATGAGCACCTTCTTCACCCAGTCGAACACGCGCACGATGGGGTACTCCTTCATGGCGGTGTTGTCGCCGTTGTAGAGGGTGGTGTTGTTGAAGGCCATGACGCGTCCCTCGGAGTAGACCATGGGGATGACCTGGTTGTCCATGAGCGAGGCGATCTCTGACTTGAGCAGGTCGAGGTGAACGCCCTTCACGCCGTCGAGCGTGCCGTACTTCTTGCCGCCGGCTCCCTGGGCCATGTTGGCGCTCTCGTCGTAGAGCTTGCCGGCAAGGGCGGCCGATCCGGGGATGAAGAAGGCCATGTTGTCCTTCTCGTCTTCCGACATCTTCTCAGACTCGCGTCCCACGATCCAGTTGGCGGTCATGATGACGTTCTGCAGTTCGATGTCGCTGTCGCGGTAGCCCTCGGTGTTGGCGAAGAGGTCGTCGTAGGAGTACTCGTCGGAGTGGTCGGTGATGAGCATCACCTTGTACTTGAAGGCGATCTTGGCCCACTGCAGCAGGGTAGGCTTGTCCTGGAACACGTATCCGGGCACGACCATGAGGCTGTAGCAGTCCTTGAGGCTCAGACGGTCGAAGCCGTTGCGCAGGAGGCTCTCCACCTCGCCGGCGAAGCCGGAGTCGGCGTCGGCCACGTCGTCCTTGTAGACGTTGATGACGCGGAGGTTCTTGAGCTTCTCGGCGTTGGCGGTCTTGAAGAAGGAGTCGAGGGCGCGGTAGGAGCGCTCGAGGTTCTGCGTGGCGAAGAGGGCGTCGGTGATGCCCTGCTCGAGCACCTGGGTGTACTTCTCTTCCTTCTGCTTGCAGGCGTCGGCAAACTCGGTGGCGCTGGCGTGGTCCTCATCCAGGAGGGTGAGCCAGCCCTTGATCTCCTTGACGAGCGACTCGCGCTTGTCCTTGAAGCGCTTGTCGGAGAGGAACACGGCCTTGACGGCCTTGCGTGCGGGGTTGAGGTTGTCGGCGTCGGGCATGAAGCCGCGCACGGCGTTGAAGCCGCCGAACTGCTTGAGCAGCTGGCTGACGTCTTTCTGCTGCTGTTGTCCCTGTGCGGACTCGGCGGCGGCCTGCTGTTCTACAGCGGCGCTTTTCTGCATTTCTGTATCTGCCATATTGTTGTCTTTCTCTGTTTTTTCTCTATTCTCTGTTGTTGGCTACATGCGTTTGTTGCTTACGTGCGGGTGCAAGATCAGTTGTTGCCCTCGAGCTCGTCGAGCATGGCCTGGAGCATCTCGCGGAGCTCGTCGCGCGAGGAGGAGTCCTTGAGTATGTCGCGCAGCTTGCGGTTCTGCTCGATGCTCTTGCGTATCTTGGTGTTGACGTCGATCTTCTGCTTGACGCCGGAAAGGAACTGGCTGTTGTTGACGAGGTTGCCCTTGCCGCCCTGTGCCTCGAAGTCGCGCAGCTCGGAGAAGTGGAGCTTCTCGTTGACCGATCCGCCCTCCTCGTCGACAAAGTCGACCTCTACGCTGGGCTTGAAGTGGGCGAAGGCGTCACCGATGGTCTGGATGTCCTCTACAAGCTCGGGGTTGCCGGGCTCGGCGTCTGACGTGTACTGATCGATCATCAGTGTCTTGTTGCTATCTATGGGGGAGACTTTGGCATTTGATTCCTCGTCTGGCGCCATGGATATGAAATTCTCTTTGATTGCCATAACTGTATTGTTTTTTAGTTGTTGATTTGTTCTGCTTTTTTGTTTCTTGCGTATGCGCCTTCAACCACGGATTCCCGATGCGGGGATTGAACCACGAATCTCACGAATCTCACGAATGGCTTCCACATTCCTTATTCGTCCGATTCGGCTTATTCGTGGTTCATAAAAACCCAAGTGCGGGGATTGAACCACAAATTTTACGAATCTCACGAATGGCTTCCGCATACCTTCATTCGTCCGATTCGGCTTATTCGTGGTTCATAAAACCCGAGTAGGTGTTTGAACCACGAGATTCGCCGAAGGCCCACTGACCAACGGGAAGTAATTTTACGAATCTCACGAAATTTTTTAGATATGCCGTTCGCTGAATCCGCGTTTTTTTTATTCCGCAGCCTCCTGTCCCTTGACGCTGAAGGCGGGCTGTCCGTCCTCGCCGAGGCCGAGCACGACGGTGTCGCCGGGCTTCACTTCTCCGGCGATGATGAGCTTGGAGAGCGGGTGGCGTATCTCCTTGCGTATGATGCCGATGACGGGGCGTGCGCCGTACTGGGGGTTGAAGCCGCGCATGGCGATCTGGTGACGGGCCTCGGGCGTGATCTCGAGCGTGATGTTCTGCTCGCCGAGCTGGGCGAGCAGGCCCTTGAGGTGGATGTCGAAGATGCGCTTGACGGTGTCCTCGCTGATCGGGGCGAAGGGCACGATCTCGGTGAGTCGGCCGAGGAACTCGGGGCGGAAGTAGCCCTGCATGATCTCCATGAGGTCGTTGTTCTCGGGCGGCAGACCGGTGGAGGTGAAGGAGTCTACGATATACTTGCTGCCGATGTTGGAGGTGAAGAGGATGAGGGCGTTGGAGAAGTCGCCCACGCGGCCGAGGCGGTCGTGCAGCTTGCCCTCGTCGAGTATCTGGAGGAAGAGGTCGAAGACCGACTTGTGGGCCTTCTCTATCTCGTCGAAGAGCACCACGGAGTAGGGTTTCTGCCGTATCTTGTTGACGAGCAGTCCGCCCTCCTCGTAGCCTACGTATCCCGGAGGCGCTCCGTAGAGCAGGGCGACGGAGTGCTCCTCCTTGAACTCGGACATGTCGAAGCGTATCAGGGCCGACTCGTCGCCGAAGAGGAAGGCGGCAAGGGCCTTGGACAGCTCGGTCTTTCCCGTTCCGGTGGGGCCGAGGAAGAAGAAGGAGCCCATGGGCTGGCCCTTCTTGTTGAGTCCGGAGCGTGACTCGAAGACGGCGTCGAGCACCTTCTTCACGGCATGGTCCTGGCCCACGACACGCTGCTTGAGCGTGTCCTCGGCGCCGAGCAGGCGGTCGCGCTCCTTCACCTGCACCTTGCCCAGGGGTATGCCGGTCTGCTTGGCCACGACGGCGTAGAGGTCGGAGGGCTGCAGCACGGTGCGCGGCTCCCGGCTCAGGCTGTCGAGCCGGTCGAGCACGGCGGTGATGCGCTCGGCGCGGGCGCGGGCGGTGGGTATGCGGGCAAAGTCGGTGTCGTCGTCCTCGATCTGGGCGGCGAGTATGCAGTTGGTCTTGTTGGCGATGCGGTAGTCGAGCCACTCGAGGTCCTTCATGTCGGCGGCATCGTCGGCGGCGTGCCCTTCGGCGGCGGAGAGGATGGCGGAGAGGCTCTCGCGGTAGGAGGCGATGTCGGTGCGGCTCATGTCGTTCATGGTCTTGAGCAGCGAGAGCGTGCGGTCGATGAGGTCGATGGCCGAGGTGGGCAGGGTCTTCTCGGTGAGGTAGCGCTTGGCCAGCCGCACGGAGGTCTCCAGCACCTCGGCCGGAACGGTGAGGCCGTGGTAGGCCTCGTACTCGGGCATCACGCCGCTGAGTATGCGCAGGCTCTGGTCGGCGGTGGGCTCGTCGAGGATGATGCGCTCCATCTGTCCGGCAAACTCCTTGTCGGTCTCGATGTGCTTGGTGTAGCCGTCAGTGGTGGCGGTGCAGACGAGCAGGAGGTTGCCCTTGGCGGTCTCCTGCTTGAGTATCGACGAGGCGCCGTAGAGGGTGTCCTGGCGGTCGAAGAGCTTCTCTATCGACTCGATGACGAGTATGCCGCCCTCCTGGGCCGACAGTTCGGCGACGACCTTCTTGAAGCGGTCGTCGACCTCGCCCTTGTACGAAGCGCCGGCCTTGAGGGCGGCGGTGTCGAGCTCGTAGGCGCGGGCCTGGCGGAGGAAGGAGGGCACGGTGCCGTCGGCGAGGTTGCAGAGGAATCCCTCTACGAGCGAGGTCTTGCCCACGCCCGACTCGCCGGTGACGAGGATGTTGGCCTTGGTCTTGCGGCCGAGTATCTCGTAGAAGGTGGAGATCTCCTTCTCGAAGCCGACGACGGTACGGCGCTTGCCGCCCCGTATCTCGGCGAGGCGGTCAGTGCAGTACTTGCCGAGGGCCGAGGCGCCCGAGGCGGCGGCCTCTACATAGGGATGGACGGCTGCGGGCGCCGGCTGCCCGCTTGCGCCGGCTGCCGGGGCGTCGAGCCGCGCGCAGATCTCGGCGGTGGTGAGCGGGAGGGTCTTCAGCTGGTCGAAGGTGAAGCCCACGCCGGGGGTCACCAGGGCGGCGAGCACACAGGCGGCGTCGGCCGTCTCGAGACCGAAGCGGCGGGCGAAATTGTCGGCCTCCTCCATCACGGCGACCGACTCGTCGCTCAGCGGAAGGTCGTGCATGGGACGCACGGCGCGGGGCAGAAGGGTCATCTGCACGTCGGCCCAGTCCTGCAGGTAGTAGTAGTCCTTGTCGAGGTCGGTCTCGATGAAGTGTACCAGGCCGCTCTCCTTGTGGAGGACGGCCTTGAAGAGGTGCGCGGGGCAGATGCTGTCGCTGCAGTACTCTTCGGCGTAGGAGTTGGCGATTTTCTTGAGTTCGTCCATCATAATGATATATATGGCGTTGTATTTTTTTCTTTCTTGCTGCCGTGCGGCGGGAAAACCTTAGTAGGTGCGGTGTCTCACCGCACAACCACTGCAAAAGTCTGCGACCAGAAAAAAGGGGCCTGTCAGCGGTGGAGCCACACGCCGCGCAGCAGGCGGCGCCAGAGGGCGAGGTGGGCGTTGGCGCTGATCTCCAGGCAGAGGGCGAGGCAGGTGTCGGCAAGCACTGCGGCGGCCTCGGCCACGGCGGGCGGCAGGATGTGTCCAGCATCAGGGGCTGCGGTGTCGGCCACATGTATGCAGAGCACGTGGCCGCGGCGGCCGTCGATGCACATGTCGCGCTCCACCTTGACACGGTGGCGTCCGGAGAGCACGTCGTGGAGCAGCGGACTGAACGTGCGGAACGTGGCCGTCTGCCGCTCCTTGGCCTCGCCGCCCAGCAGGAGATACTCGGCCAGCAGGGGTGTCCAGTCGGCCATCACGCAGCAGTTGCCGTTGGCCTTGCTGAGGATGCCCAGGTGGGCGTAGTAGCCTACGGGGGTCTCTTCGGCACTGTCGCTCTCGGGCCGGTAGGTAGGCTCGGCGAAGGAGAGCCGCCGCACGAGTTCGGTGAAGCGGCTGCTGTGGGCCATGAGTGCCTCGCCGCCTTCGGGGTCGTCCTCGCCCCACGCGGTGGGGGTGAGGAAGGGGCGCAGGGGCAGGCCTGCAGCCACGCTCTCCACGGGGTCGGCGGTGCGGCCATAGTCGGCCAGCGTGAGCAGGGCGGAGGCACCGGAGGCACTGAGGCGGCCTATGGCGGCGGCCAGGCGGCGGTGGCGCGCGTCACTGCCGAGACGGTCCTGCAGGCGGGCGATGGATGGGTCGGCCGCGATCAGGGAGAGCACGGTGCGCATGGCTTCGGCCTCATCGCCCCAAAAGCCGCTCTGCTGCACGATGCCGCGCAGGAAGTCGACGGCCCGGCCGCGGGCGGTGCCCCGCGACTGGCGGTCGGCGGCGGCGTTGTGCAGGCGGCGCAGGCGGTAGTTCCATACGTCGGGTATGGAGACGGCCATGCCGTGCATCTGGAACACCAGCCGGCGGTTGCGCCGGTAGCGTATGAGGTAGCCGGTCTTTCCGGCGAAGGGCCCGTCGACGACCATGACGGCCTCGTTGGGCTCGCCGGCCTTGGGATTGAAGGCGTAGTCGGTGTAGGGCCGCTCGAGCACAAGCACCTGGTCGGGGTAGTGCTCGTTGAAGTCCATGAAGAAGAGCATCTGCAGCTCGGGCACGGTCATCACGCGGCCCTGCGTGCGGTCGTAGGCCAGATGGCCGTCGGGATAGCGGTCGCGCAGTGCGCCGTCGATGGCTTCCTCGGTGCCGAGCACGAACACCTTGCCGGCGAAGAGCGGGCGCTCCACGATGCGGCCGGCCTGCTCCATGTGCACGCTCTTGTGCGTAGGGCAGTAGGTCTCGAGTATGTTGTGGCGGCGTGTCTGCTCGGCGCGCAGCAGGGCTTCGGCACGGGCTTCCTGGCGGGGCCGCGTCTGCACGACATACCACGCTATGCGGGCGGTACGTGCCGGCACACCCTCTCCTCCCTTCCTGCCGGGGGCAGAATGGTCAAAGGCGGTGTGGGTCTGGTCTTTTCGTCCAGTGCGGCGGTGTACCGGAGGTTCCTCAGCGAAGTACTGCCCCGCACGTGTGTCTGTGTCTGTTGCGACGCTTTCCATTGTGGACTTCGGCGCGTCTGCGCCGTCATCTGTACAGGTACGGCCTGCAAGGTACGGCGGCCGTCTATACATATTTCTGCAAAAATAGGAAAAAAGACACATACCGACAAGAAAAGACGGACTTTTACCGCAATGCGGCAAAAAATAAAAAGCGTCTGCCGGAAAAAGTTTTTCTCATGGCGGCCGTGTGCGGAAACAACGCCCCGCGTTTCCGTCTCCGCACGGCGGTTTTCGTACAAGGGCCTTGTACGGACACTACAAAGGCCTTGTAGCGACGGTACAAGGGCCTTGTAGCAGCAGTACAAGGCCTTTGTAGCGGCAGTACAGGGCCGTTGTACGATTTGAAGGGAGGATTGGGGATAGGGAAATGGGAAATGGGGAATGGGAATAGAAAAAATGGGAACCGGAAAGGCGGTCAGGAGGACGGAGGAAAAGAGAATCGAGGAAAAGAGGACGGAAGGAAAAAGAGGACGGTGTGCGGATTAGCCCCGTAGGGGCGGCATAATATAGGATAGGGGTTTACCCCTATCTCAAACGGGTATCTCAAATGTTGCCCCTGTAGGGGGCGCATAATTCAACCTACATGGACCACATGGAAATATTGAATTATGCGCCCCCTACAGGGGCAAATTGTGTGTAATCATGGGAAAACGTAGGGGTCGCTCGACTTTGTCGCTTGCGTCAGCAAGAAACCCCTACGCTATATTATGCCGCCCCTACGGGGCTGGGTATGCCGCAACGCTTACTGCAATCCAATACGATGCCGCAACGCTTACTGCAATCCAATACTATGCCGCAACGCTTGCTGCTATCCAATACTATGCCGCCCCTGCGGGGCTGGGAAACCCGCTGTCCGCAGTGCACTAAAAAGAGCGTGCGGCCCAAGAAAAGGCCGCACGCTCTCGTGTGTATTGTCTGTGTTTCTTTTCAGAAGTGGACGTGAATCAGTCTGCCAGCTTGGCCTTGATGAACTCGCGGTTGAGTCGGGCGATGTTGGCGATGGACTCGTTCTTGGGGCACTCGGCCTCGCAGGCGCGGGTGTTGGTGCAGTTGCCGAATCCGAGCTCTTCCATCTTGGCTACCATGGCCTTGGCGCGCTTGGCTGCCTCGGGGCGTCCCTGGGGCAGGAGTGCGAACTGGCTGACCTTGGAGCTGACGAACAGCATGGCCGATCCGTTCTTGCAGGCTGCCACGCAGCAGCCGCAGCCGATGCATGTGGCGGCGTCCATGGCCTCGTCGGCGTTGGCCTTGGGGATGAGGATGGCGTTGGCGTCCTGTGCCTGTCCGGTGCGCACGCTGGTGTATCCGCCGGCCTGCATGATCTTGTCGAAGGCGGAGCGGTCTACCATGCAGTCCTTGATGACGGGGAAGCCGGCGGAGCGCCAGGGCTCTACGGTGATGGTGTCGCCGTCGTTGAACTTGCGCATGTAGAGCTGGCAGGTGGTGGCACCGGTGTTGGGTCCGTGGGGGTGTCCGTTGACGTAGAGCGAGCACATGCCGCAGATGCCCTCGCGGCAGTCATGGTCGAAGACGAACGGCTCCTGGCCTTCTCCGATGAGCTGCTCGTTGAGGATGTCGAGCATCTCGAGGAAGGAGGTGTCGTCGGGGATGTCCTTCATCTCGCGTGTGTCGAAGTGTCCCTTTTCCTTGGGACCGTTCTGACGCCAATATCTCAGTGTGAATGAAATGTTTGCCATATCGATTTAGTTCTTATAATTTCTGGTTTGTACTTTGATTGCCTCATACTCCAGGGGCTCCTTGATGAGCTCGGGCGCCTTTTCGTCGCTGCCCTGGTACTCCCAGCAGCCTACGTAGAAGTAGTTCTCGTCGTCGCGCTGTGCCTCGCCCTCGGGGGTCTGGTGCTCTTCGCGGAAGTGTCCGCCGCAGGACTCGTTGCGCGAGAGTGCGTCGTAGGCGATGAGCTCGCCCATGGTGATGAAGTCGCGCAGGTGGATGGCCTTGTCGAGCTCTACGTTGAGTCCTTCCTTCTTGCCGGGGATGAAGAGGTTGGTGTCGAACTCCTTGCGGATCTTCTTGATCAGCTCGAGTCCTTCCTTCAGGCCCTCTGCGGTGCGGCCCATGCCGACGTGCTCCCACATGATGTGGCCCAGCTCCTTGTGGATGGAGTCGACGGAGCGCTTGCCCTGGATGCCCATGAGGCGGTCGATCTCGCCCTGTACGGCCTTCTCGGCTTCCTCGAACTCGGGCAGGTCGGTGGAGAGGTGGGGCCAGATGGCCTGGTCGGCGAGGTAGTTCTGTATGGTGTAGGGCAGCACGAAGTATCCGTCGGCCAGACCCTGCATGAGGGCGGAGGCGCCGAGGCGGTTGGCTCCGTGGTCGGAGAAGTTGCACTCGCCGATGGCGAAGAGGCCGGTGATGGAGGTCATCAGCTCGTAGTCTACCCAGATGCCGCCCATGGTGTAGTGGATGGCGGGGTAGATCATCATCGGGTTGTAGTACTTCTCGCCGTTGATCTCGTTGGCGAGCTCGCCGGGATTGACGTCGGTGATCTCCTCGTACATGTCGAAGAGGTTGCCGTAGCGCTGGCGGATGACGTCGAGGCCGAGGCGGTTGATCGACTCGGAGAAGTCGAGGAAGACGGCCAGGCCGGTGTTGTTGACGCCGTAGCCCTTGTCGCAGCGCTCCTTGGCGGCGCGGCTGGCCACGTCGCGGGGCACGAGGTTGCCGAAGGCGGGATAGCGGCGCTCGAGGTAGTAGTCGCGGTCTTCCTCGGGTATGTCGGAGCCTTTCTTGGTGCCGGCCTGGAGGGCCTTGGCGTCTTCAAGTTTCTTGGGCACCCAGATGCGGCCGTCGTTGCGGAGCGACTCTGACATGAGGGTGAGCTTCGACTGGTTGTCGCCGTGTACGGGGATGCAGGTGGGGTGGATCTGCACGTAGCAGGGGTTGGCCATGTAGGCGCCCTTGCGGTAGCACTGGAGTGCGGCGGTGCAGTTGCAGCCCATGGCGTTGGTGGAGAGGAAGTAGGTGTTGCCGTATCCACCGGTGGCGATGACCACGGCGTTGGCGGAGAAGCGCTCGAGCTTGCCGGTGATGAGGTTCTTGGCGATGATGCCGCGTGCGCGTCCGTCGACGATGACGAGGTCTTCCATCTCGTAGCGGGTGTAGAGGTCTACGCGTCCCTCGTGCACTTCCTTGCTCAGCGAGGAGTAGGCGCCCAGGAGGAGCTGCTGTCCGGTCTGTCCCTTGGCGTAGAAGGTACGCGACACCTGTGCGCCGCCGAAGGAGCGGTTGGCGAGCATGCCGCCGTACTCGCGTGCGAAGGGCACGCCCTGTGCCACGCACTGGTCGATGATGTCGTTGCTGACCTCTGCCAGACGGTATACGTTGGCTTCGCGTGCGCGGTAGTCACCGCCCTTGACGGTGTCGTAGAACAGGCGGTATACGGAGTCGCCGTCGTTCTGGTAGTTCTTGGCTGCATTGATACCGCCCTGTGCGGCGATGGAGTGTGCGCGGCGCGGGGAGTCCTGTATGCAGAAGTTGAGCACGTGGAAACCCATCTCTCCGAGAGAGGCGGCTGCACTGGCGCCGGCAAGTCCGGTACCTACGACGATGACGTCGAGCTTGAGTTTGTTCTTGGGGTTCACCAGACGCTGGTGAGCTTTATAGTTGGTCCACTTCTCGGCCACGGGGCCTTCGGGGATTCTTGAATTTATTGTCTTAGCCATAATGTGCAATTATGTATGTTGTGGATGTTGTACGTTTTGTTAGCAGCAGCCGAGGCTGGGTGCGCAGTGGAATGCGAAGGCAAGCACTACAACGAGGAATCCGAGCATCAGCAGTGTGGAGTATACCAGGCCGATGACCTTCCAGCGCTGGAACCATACCTTGCCGTTCCATCCGAAGGTCTGCATGGCGCTCCAGAAGCCGTGCGAGAGGTGGAACCACAGGGCCACGAGCCACACGATGTAGAGGACTACGTAGACGGGGTTGGCGAACGTCTGCTTGATGTACTCGAAACCGTCGGCGGGGTCGATGGCGGTGTGCATGCCCACGAGCTCTGCGAACATCATGTTGTACCAGAAGTTCCAGAAGTGGAGCAGCAGGCCGAGCAGCACGATGATGCCGAGCACGAGCATGTTCTGCGAAGCCCACTCTACCTTGGCGGGGCGGTCTACCACGTCGTAGCGCTCGCTGCCGCGGGCGGCACGGTTCTGGCGGGTCAGCCAGAAGGCGTAGAAGATGTGCACCACGGCCAGGAAGGCCAGGCCCATCGTAGCCACTACGGCATACCAGTTGGCGCCGAGAAACTCGCAAATCATGTTGTACGCATCCCCGGAGATGAGGGCCGCAACGTTCATTGACATGTGGAATGTCAGGAATAAGATAAGCGCAATGCCCGTGACAGACATCACCACCTTCTTACCGATGGAAGAATTGATTAACCACATAAATGATTGTAATTTAATTATTTAACTGTTAGATTTATTGATTTGTCTTTTTCCTTCACGGCAAACGACGCAGTGTCTGCATGGAAACAATACTATATAATAGGTATTTTCCATGTCTTAGTGACTGCAAAAATACTATATTTTAATGATAAAACAAGCGAAAGGAGATATAAAAGTTTATAGGCGTGTTCTAAAAATTCCACGCATTGTAGGGGCGACACAAATCGGCATTGCACATCCCAGCCCTGCAGGGGCGTGACGTCCGCAGCCCAGGGTGAGGAGGGAGCGGAGCGACCGACGTAACCCTGGGTTTCGTATGCGCAATTGACGGCTGGCCTGTAAGGTCAGCACAACAACATGCGGATTGTGGTGACCTTACAGGCCACCCTTACCACTGACCGTTTGACCCAGGGTTACGTCGGTCGCTCCGCTCCCTCCTCACCCTGGGCTGCGGACGTCACGCCCCTGCAGGGCTGGGATGTGTTCCGCCCCTTGCGCCACGACGACTGCCGGGCTTGTTCTGCCCTTTTTTTTTCTCCCATCCCTTCTACCAATGTGGCGGTTCCCGACGATACCCCTGAACGTGTGTTGTGTCCCTTTATTCTCCCTTTCCTACCCTCGGCCGTCCGTGCCTCTCTTCCCCACCCTACGGTGCCCTGTTCCCTGCGATCCGCCGCCCCACGCCGTGCGTTCCCCATGCCGAATATGTGCGTCCGCATATAGAAAATGTATGCGCACAACGGGTAAATCAATTTTATTTCCTAATTTTGTACGAGAAATATTTCACGCTTCTTTATGCAATTGTTTTACGATGTACTTGTCATCGGGGGAGGCCACGCCGGATGCGAAGCGGCGGCCGCTGCCGCCAATATGGGCGCGCGCACCTGCCTCGTCACGATGGACATGAACAAGATAGGCCAGATGAGCTGCAACCCTGCCGTGGGCGGCATCGCCAAAGGACAGATCGTGCGCGAGATCGACGCCCTCGGCGGGCAGATGGGGCTCGTCACCGACGCCACCGCCATACAGTTCCGCATGCTCAACCGCGGCAAGGGCCCCGCCGTATGGAGCCCCCGCGCACAGTGCGACCGCACACGCTTCATCGAGCAGTGGCGCCGCACGCTCGACCGCACCGCGCGGCTCGACATCTGGCAGGACGAGGCGCGCCAGCTCATCGTGGAGGACGGACGCGCCGCAGGCGTGCGCACCGTGTGGGGCGCCGAGCTGCGTGCCGGGGCGGTGGTGGTCACCGCAGGCACGTTTCTCAACGGACTCATGCACATCGGGCGCCGCATGGTGCCCGGCGGACGCTGCGCCGAACCGGCCGTGCCGGAGTTCAGCGAGAGCATCGCCGCACACGGCATACAGAAGTACCGCATGAAGACGGGAACGCCCGTGCGCATCGACCGCCGCAGCGTGCACTTCGAGGACATGGAGGAGCAGCCGGGCGAGAACGACTTCCACCGCTTCAGCTACCTCAGCGATGCGCGCCCCCTGCGCCAGCTGCCCTGCTGGACGTGCTACACCAACCGCGCCGTGCACGACACCCTGCGCTCGCGCATCGCCGACTCGCCCCTCTTCAACGGACAGATACAGTCTACCGGACCGCGCTACTGCCCGTCGATCGAGACCAAGCTCGTCACCTTCCCCGACAAGGACCAGCACCCGCTCTTCCTCGAGCCTGAAGGCGAGGACACCAACGAGATGTACCTCAACGGATTTTCCTCCTCCATGCCGATGGAGACCCAGCTCGAGGCCCTGCGCCATATCCCCGCCTTCCGCGACATCCGCGTCTACCGTCCGGGCTACGCCATAGAGTACGACTACTTCGACCCCACCCAGCTCTACCCCTCGCTCGAATCGAAGATGGTGGCCGGACTCTACTTCGCCGGACAGGTCAACGGCACCACCGGCTACGAGGAAGCCGGCGGACAGGGCACCATGGCCGGCATCAACGCCGCCCTGCGCACGGCCGGCAGCGACCCGTACATCATGAAGCGCGACGAGGGATATATCGGCGTGCTCATCGACGACCTCACCACCAAGGGAGTCGACGAACCCTACCGCATGTTCACCTCGCGCGCCGAATACCGCATACTCCTCCGCCAGGACAACGCCGACGCCCGTCTCACCGAGCAGGGCTACCGCCTCGGCCTCGCCACCCGCGAGCGCTACGACCGCTGGCTCAGAAAGAAGGAGGCCGTGGGCCGCATCACCGGTTTTTGCGCCGGCACACAGGTACGTCCGCGCGAGGTCAACGATGCCCTCGAGCGCCTCGGCACCACCCCACTCCACTCCGGCTGCACCGTAGCCGACCTGGTGGCTCGCCCGCAGCTCTCGCTCGCCGCGCTCGCCGACATCATCCCCGGACTGCGCGCCGTGCTCGACAGTCCGGCCGACCGCCGCGACGAGATCGCCGAGGCCGCCGAGATCGCCATCAAGTACAAGGGCTACATCGAGCGCGAGCGCATCGTGGCCGACAAGATGCGGCGCCTCGAGGACATCCGCATACGCGGACACTTCGACTACGCCTCCATCCACGAGATTTCCACCGAGGGCAGACAAAAACTGCAGCGCATCGATCCCGAGACGCTCGCCCAGGCCAGCCGCATACCGGGCGTCTCGCCCTCCGACATCAACGTGCTGCTCGTGCTAATGCACCGGTAGGCCAAGCG
Source organism: bacterium (assembly GCA_963637655.1). Taxonomy (GTDB): domain Bacteria; phylum Bacteroidota; class Bacteroidia; order Bacteroidales; family Bacteroidaceae; genus Prevotella. The sequence continues at coordinate 25,121 of CAVHOL010000002.1, forward strand.
GGGCGAAGGGCGGAGAACAGCTCCGCCGTTTCACGTGAAACAAAAAGAACAAACAAACAACATTAATATACTGACAATGAACAACAAATTGCTGATGGACAATCTGCGCTGCATACCGGATTGGCCCATCAAGGGTGTCAACTTCCGTGACGTGACCACCCTCTTCAAAAATCCCGAGTGCCTCAAAGAGATCAACCGCGAGATGGTAGAGCTCTACCGCGACAAGGGCATCACCAAAATCGTAGGCATCGAGTCGCGCGGCTTCGTCATGTCGTCGGCCCTTGCCCTCGAACTGGGTGCCGGCGTGGTGCTCTGCCGCAAGCCCGGCAAACTGCCCTGCGAGACCATCCAGCAGAGCTACGCCAAGGAGTACGGCGTCGATACCATCGAGATACACAAGGACGCCATCGAGGAAGGCGACGTGGTGCTTCTGCACGACGACCTGCTCGCCACCGGCGGCACGATGAAAGCGGCCTGCGACCTCGTCAAGAAGTTCAAGCCGAAGAAGGTGTACTGCAACTTCATCATCGAGCTCATACACGAGAACCTCAACGGCCGGTCGCATTTCGACGACGACATAGAGGTGACCTCCCTGCTGCAGGTATAGCGCACACACCGCCCTACCCCGCACCGGCACCGGAATCACCGCAACCGCCACATCCGCCGCAACCGAGAAAAGCCCCGTAAGCCGCACCCGCCGCCTATGGGGTTTTTCAGTTTGGTGGACACCCGGCGAAGACGCCGATGATAGGGCCGTCCGCCAGACGACGGAACCGATGAGTACGGCGGAAACGGGAGAGTGAGGTACGTGGAACACGGTTTTAGTTTCACGTGAAACTTTAACCGCTAAAACATTTGTTTCCTAGCAACTTACGCACATGACCAAAGAAGAAAACACCGCCCGCCTGGAGCGGCTCAAGAACATCGTACTCAACATGCCCGACCGCCCGGGCAGCTACCAGTTCTACGACCGCGACCACACCATCATCTATGTAGGCAAGGCCAAGAGTCTGAAGAAGCGCGTGGCGTCGTACTTCCACAAGGAGGTCGACCGCTACAAGACCAAGGTGCTCGTCTCCAAGATCTGCGACATCTCCTACACCGTGGTCAACTCCGAGGAAGACGCGCTCCTGCTCGAGAACAGCCTCATCAAGAAGTACAACCCCCGCTACAACATCCTCCTCAAGGACGGCAAGACCTACCCGAGCATCTGCGTCACCAATGAGCGGTACCCCCGCATCTTCAAGACGAGAAACATCAACCGCAAGTACGGCACCTTCTTCGGTCCCTATCCCCACCAGGGGAGCATGTACGCCATGCTCGACCTCATCAAGAGCCTCTACCGCCCGCGCACCTGCCGCCTGCCGCTTTCGGCCGAAACCATCGCACAGGGCAAGTACAAGCCCTGCCTCGAATACCACATACACAACTGCGGCGCGCCCTGCACCGGACAGCAGTCCTACGAGGACTACGCCGCCAATATCGCCGCCGCACGCGAGATACTCAAGGGCAACACCCGCGAGGTGTGCCGCCATATCTACGATGAAATGCTCAAAAAGGCCGAGGAACTCAAGTTTGAGGAGGCCGAGGAGCTCAAGCGCAAGTACATCCTCATCGACGGCTACTGCGCCAAGAGCGAGGTGGTGAGCCACACCATCACCGATGTCGACGTCTTTTCCATAGACGATTCCGACGACCGCCGCGATGCCTTCGTCAATTATATCCATGTGCGCAACGGCACGGTCAACCAGAGCTTCACCTTCGAGTACAAGCGCCGCCTCGACGAGTCAGACCAGGACGTGCTCATCACCGCCATACCCGAGATACGCGAGCGCTACCACAGCACGGCACGCGAGATCATCGTGCCCTTCGAGATGGAGTGGCACCTCAAGGACGCCTTCTTCACCGTGCCGCAGCGCGGCGACAAGCGCCATCTGCTCGACCTCTCGCTGATGAACTGCCGGCAGTACCGCTTCGACCGCCTCAAACAGGCCGAAAAGCTCAATCCCGAGCAGAAGCAGACCCGGCTCATGCGCGAACTGCAGGACAAGCTCCACCTGCCCAAGCTGCCCTACACCATCGAGTGCTTCGACAACTCCAACATCTCGGGCACCGACGCCGTGGCGGGCTGCGTGGTGTTCCGCGCGATGAAACCCTCGAAAAAGGACTACCGCAAGTACAACATACGCACCGTCTCCGGACCCGACGACTATGCCTCGATGCAGGAGGTGGTGCGCCGCCGCTACTCGCGCATGATGGAGGAAGGTACACCCCTGCCCGACCTCATCGTCACCGACGGCGGACTGGGACAGATGAGCGTCGTGCGCAGTGTCGTCGAGGGCGAACTGGGACTTGACATCCCCATCGCCGGACTCGCCAAGGACGACCGCCACCGCACCAACGAACTGCTCTACGGCAATCCGCCGCAGACCATCGGACTGCGCACCGACAGCGAGCTTTTCCACGCCCTCACGCGGCTGCAGGACGAGGTACACCGCTACGCCATCTCCTTCCACCGCGACAAGCGCTCCAAGCACGCCCTGCACAGCACGCTCGACGACATACCCGGCATCGGACCGAAGACGCGCGACGCCCTCATCGCCGCCTTCCATACCGTAGGACGCCTGCGCGAGGCCACAGAAGCGCAGATAGCCGCCGTTGTCGGTCCGGCCAGGACCAAGGCCGTCATCGCCCATTTCAGCGCATCAGAAAGCACGGAAAAGGCGTCTGACGACTCCAAGTGAGGCCGATGCAGAGGGCATCCCACACAAAAAATACGGCAGACGGCGGCCCGCTCGAGAAAAAAGCGTATATTTGTAGAAGAAAACAAGTTTCACTTGTAGAAGAACATGTTTCCGGCGTGCCTCTGACACCCCGGAATACCGGCAAGAAAAAAAAAACCGCCACTGCAGAAAAACCGCATCCTATACTACTATGAGAACTGTCATACAACGTGTCTCCCATGCCTCAGTATCCATCGGCGGAAAGCTGAAGTCATCCATTTCCCAGGGCCTTCTCGTGCTGCTCGGAGTGGAAGCCTCCGACACCGACGCCGACACCGACTGGCTGGTGCGCAAGGTGGCCGCCCTCCGCATATTCGACGACGAGGACGGCGTGATGAACCGCTCCGTGACCGACATCGGCGGCGACGTGCTCGTCGTGAGCCAGTTCACGCTCTACGCCTCCACCAAGAAGGGCAACCGCCCGTCGTGGATACGCGCCGCGGGCCACGACATCTCCATGCCGCTCTACGAGACGTTCTGCGCCAAACTGTCGGCCGCCGTCGGCAAACCCGTCGCCACCGGCGAGTTCGGCGCCGACATGAAGGTGGAGCTGCTCAACGACGGTCCCGTCACCATCTGCATCGACACCAAGAACAAGGAGTAACACCCGAAACAAGAACAAGGATTGACGCCCAAAACAAGGCACAGCCCCCCACACATAAAGACGATTACCGCCATGCCACACGACATCACCCTGAGCGAGGCGCAGCAGCGGGTAGACCGATGGATCAGGACCTACGGCGTGCGCTACTTCTCCGAACTGACCAATATGGCCTGCCTCACCGAGGAGGTGGGCGAGCTGGCCCGCATCATGGCCCGCCGCTACGGCGACCAGAGCTTCAAGGCGGGCGAAAGCCACGACCCCTCCGAAGAGATGGCCGACATCCTCTGGGTGCTCATCTGCCTGGCCAACCAGACCGGCGTAGACCTCACCGAAGCCCTCGAAAAAAGCTTCGAGAAGAAGACCCGGCGCGATGCCGAACGGCACCGCAACAACCCCAAGCTCACCAGCGCGGCGGACACGGAAAAACCGTAAGAAAACCATCTGAACCACAAAAGCGTCCCGTAGGAGACGACACGACAGGAACAGGGTTTTTGCTACGCAATCGGCAAAGTCGGGCAATCCCGATCTCTACCACATCCTGCACCGCTTGCCACTGTAAGGGGCGCATAATAAAGGATAGGGTCTTGCCCCTATCTCCACTGCAACAACGCATACCCAGCCCCTCTAAGGGGCGCATAATAAAGGATAGGGTTGCCCCTATCTCCACTGCAGCAACGCATACCCGGCCCCTGTAAGGGGCGCATAATAAAGGATAGGGTTGCCCCTATCTCCACTGTAGCAACGCATACCCGGCCCCTGTAAGGGGCGCATAATAAAGGATAGGGGCTTGCCCCTATCACTGCTACAACAACGCATACCCGGCCCCTGTAAGGGGCGCACAATTCAAAAAAACGAACAAAACAACAACATACACAATGGGAATCATCAAAGACGAACTGCTCCGCGAGCAGAATGGCCAGGGCCAGGCGCCCTCCAAGTACGAAGAAGCCTTCAAGAAGTACAATCTCGAACTCGACGACGCCAAGGTGCGCGAAGCCGTGCACGCCATCATCGCCGAAAAGGTGCATGAAAACGACACGCCCGAGGTCAAGAAATTCCTCATGGGCAGCATCGAGCTGACCACCCTCAAGACCACCGACTCGGAGACGAGCGTGCTGGCCTTCACCGAGCGCGTCAACCAGTTTGACGCCACCTACCCCGACCTGCCCCACGTGGCCACCATCTGCGTCTATCCGTGCTACGCCAGCGTGGTGAGCCAGTCGCTCGAGGTCGACGGCGTGGAGATCGCCTGCGTGTCGGGCTCGTTCCCCTCGTCACAGGCCCTCATCGAGGTGAAGGTAGCCGAGACCGCCCTGGCCATCAAGGACGGCGCCACTGAGATCGACATCGTCATGCCCGTGGGCAAGTTCCTCAGCGGTGACTATGAGGGCGTGGCCGACGAGATCAGCGAACTCAAGTCGACCTGCGGCGACCACGCCATGAAGGTCATCCTCGAGACCGGCGACCTGGTGACCGCCTCCAACATCAAGCGCGCCTCCATCCTCGCCATGTACGCCGGCGCCGACTACATCAAGACCTCCACGGGCAAGGAGAAAGTCTCCGCCACGCCCGAGGCAGCCTACGTCATGTGCCAGGCCATCAAGGAGTACTACGAAGAGACGGGCATACAGATCGGCTTCAAGCCCGCCGGCGGCATCAACACCGTCATGGACGCCATCATCTACTACACCATCGTCAAGGAAGTTCTGGGCGAGAAATGGCTCACCAACCGCTGGTTCCGCATCGGCACCAGCCGCCTGGCCAACCTTCTGCTCAGCGAGATAGAAGGCGAGGAAGTGAAGTTCTTCTGATGGCGCGGAAGAGTGTCCGCAAGGAGAAACAGAAGCCCCGTAGGGACACCGCACCTACTAAATTGGCCTGTGCAAAAACGGAAAAAGCACACAATCATTAGCCGTCAGCATATAATAGGAGGTACGGTGTCTCACCGCACAGCAACGGGAGGACGAGTCCCGTAGGGACGACATAATATAGGATAGGGCCTCGGCCCTATCTCTAACGATTGCCGCAAACGTAGCCCCTGTAGGGGGCGCATAGTTCAACCCACGCGAGAATTGAATTGTGCGCCCCCTACAGGGGCTTCATTTTGCTGCAAACCAAAAACGTAGGGGGAGCCCCTACGCAGTATTGTGCGCCCCCTACAGGGGCTATTTCCAATTTTTACGGTTGGAAATGACCGTTTGCACCTACTGAATCTTGCAGGCCGAAAACGACCGTTTGCACCTGGCATAACTACCGTGCGCCTTCTACAATTGAAAAACCGCATTGACCGTCGGTCTCTCACTTCTTCCTCTCAATCACATAGTCGAGGTAGGCACCGAGCGACTGTCGGATATCGTCGTGCGTGACGTAGCGGTCGATGAAGGCGCGGGCACTGTCGTGGAACTCCCACATGCGGTGCTCGGCATACTCGATGCCGCCCTGCTCCTTGGTGTAGGCCACGAGGGCGGTGATCTCGTCGGGCGTGACGGTATTGTCCTTCACCTTGAAGGCCAGGCTGCGCATGCGCTCGTCGCCGCCGTTGTTGACGGCGTAGATCACGGGCAGGGTGAGCTTGCCCTCGGCCATGTCGTTGCCGGTGGGCTTGCCGATCTCGGCAGAGTCGTAGTAGTCGAAGATGTCGTCGCGTATCTGGAAGACGATGCCGAGATCCTGTCCGAACTTCTTGGCGGCCTCCACCTGCTCTTCGGTGGCGCCGGCAGAGAGGGCGCCGATGCCGGCGCAGGCCTCAAAGAGGGCGGCCGTCTTCTGCTTGATGACCTCGTAGTACACCTCCTCGGAGATGTCGTTGCGGCGGATGTTGGAGAGCTGCAGTATCTCGCCGTCGGAGAGCGTGCGGCCCAGTTCGGCGAGATAGCGCACGATGCGCTCCGAGTGGGTGTACGACACGCTGAGCAGGGCCGTCGAGAGGATATAGTCACCCACGAGCACGGCCACCTTGTTGTCGTAGGTGGCGTTGACCGAGGCCTGTCCGCGGCGCTCGCTACTCTCGTCTACCACGTCGTCGTGCACGAGCGAGGCCGTGTGCAGCAGTTCGAGGCCCACGGCGGCGTGCTGCGTCACCTGGTTGACCTCGCCGAAGTTCTTGGCCGCCAGCAGTATGAGCATGGGTCGCATGCGCTTGCCGGCACGCTGCCGGATATGGGCAAGGGCGCTGCCCAGCATGCCGTCGTCATGGGTGAGCGACTGGGTGAAGAGCGTATTGAAATCGGCCAGCTCGGCCGTGATGGGTTGCTTGATGGTAGACAGGAAGTCCATGATGTTTGAGTATTTGACACAAAATTAAGGATTTTATCGGGATAAACCGAGGGATTTTTCGTAATTTTACACATTCCGTGGGGCCGCCGCCCCACCCTGCCCACATCAACCGCGGCGCGCCACCCCCGCCGCGCCCACATCACACACACGACAATGGACAAACTCTTTCTCATCGACGCCTACGCGCTGATATACCGCTCGTACTACGCGTTCATCAAGAACCCGCGCATCAACTCCAAGGGCATGAACACTTCGGCCGTGCTCGGCTTTGTCAACACCCTCCACGAGATCATCGCCAAGGAGCGCCCCACCCATATCGGCGTGGCCTTCGACCACGGCAAGACCTTCCGCGACGAGGCCTACCCCCAGTACAAGGCCCAGCGCGAGGAGACGCCCGAGGACATCCGCACCTCGGTGCCCGTCATCAAGCGCATCATCGCGGCCATGCACATCCCCGCGCTGCAGGCCGACGGCTTTGAGGCCGACGACGTTATCGGCACCCTCGCCACCCAGGCCGGACGTGCCGGCATAGAGACCTACATGCTCACGCCCGACAAGGACTACGGCCAGCTCGTAAGCGACAACGTCTACATCTTCCGCCCGCGCCACGGCGGAGGGTACGAGAAGATGGGTCCGGCGGAGGTCACCGCCAAGTACGGCCTCTCCTCCACCGCCCAGGTCATCGACCTGCTGGCGCTCATGGGCGACTCGGCCGACAACTTCCCCGGCTGCCCCGGCGTAGGCGAGAAGACCGCCGTGAAGCTCCTCACCCAGTTTGGCAACATCGACACCATGCTCGCCCACACGGACGAGATCAAGGGCAAGCTCCGCGAAAAAGTGGAGGGCGCCGTCGACGACATACGCATGTCGCGCTTCCTGGCCACCATCCGCACCGACGTGCCCGTCGGCCTCGACCTCAATGCGCTCCGCCTCGACACGCCCGACGAGACGGCACTGCGCGAAATCTTCACCGAACTCGAGTTCAAGACCCTCGCCGACAAGTTTTTCAACAAAACTGAAACAAAGCAAAAAATCGTTAATCGCCAACTCTCCATGTTCGACGAATTCCCAACCGACGGGGAGGAAGAACCGAAAACCACGAGTTTTGAGACCATAGAATCCACGCCTCACAAATACCAACTCGTTGAGAGCAAGGAAGATATGTCTCGGCTTGTTGACTATTTCTTGACAAAACAAATTCTCAGTCTGGACACTGAGACCACTTCGACGCACGCCATCGACGCCGAACTCGTCGGATTGTCGTTCGCTGTCGAGCCTCACGAGGCTTTTTACGTGTCCGTTCCGGCCGATTGTCAAGAAGCGCAAACGATTGTTAATATTTTCAAACCCGCCTACGAACACCCCGGCATCCTCAAGATCGGGCAGAACATGAAGTACGACATCGAGGTGCTCTCGCGCTACGGCATCCGTCTGCAGGGCGAGATGTTCGACACGATGCTCGCCCACTACATCCTGCAGCCCGAGCTGCGCCACAACATGGACTACATGGCCGAGACGCTCCTGCACTACCAGACCATACACATCGATGCGCTCATCGGTCCGCGCGGCAAGACGCAGAAGAACATGCGCGACCTCGCCCCCGCTGCCGTATGCGACTATGCCGCCGAGGATGCCGACATCACGCTCCGCCTCTACCACGCCCTCCGTCCGCAGTTGCCCGAGAAGGAGGCCGACGGCCTCATGCGCGACATCGAGATGCCCCTCGTGCCCGTGCTGGCCGACATGGAGACCCACGGCGTGCGGCTCGACACCGAAGCGCTCGCCTCGGTATCGACCGCGCTCACCGGCCGTCTGCACGACCTCGAACAGGAGATCTACCGCGAGGCCGGCACCGAGTTCAACATCGCCTCGCCCAAGCAGGTAGGCGAGATACTCTTCGGGCAGATGCACATCGTAGACAAGCCCAAGAAGACCAAGACCGGACAGTACGTCACCTCCGAGGAGGTGCTGCAGCAGCTTGCCCACAAGGCCCCCATCGTGGGCAACATACTCGCCCACCGCGGACTGAAGAAGTTGCTCGGCACCTATGTCGACGCCCTGCCGCGGCTGGTCAACCCCCGCACGGGCCACATCCACACGTCGTTCAACCAGGCCGTGACCGCCACGGGCCGCCTCTCCTCCTCCGACCCCAACCTGCAGAACATACCCGTGCGCGGGGAGGACGGCAAGGAGATACGCCGCTGCTTTGTGCCCGAGGAGGGATGCCTCTTCTTCTCGGCCGACTACTCGCAGATCGAACTGCGCGTCATGGCCCATCTCTCCGCCGACGAGAACATGATCGAGGCTTTCCGCGAGGGACACGACATACACGCCGCCACCGCCGCCAAGATCTACCGCAAGCCCATCGGCGAGGTGACGCGCGACGAGCGCACCAAGGCCAAGCGCGCCAACTTCGGCATCATCTACGGCATCACCGTCTTCGGACTGGCCGAGCGGCTCGACATCAGCCGCGACGAGGCCAAGGCCCTCATCGACGGATACTTCGAGACCTTCCCCCGTGTGCGCGACTACATGGAACAGGCCAAGCAGACCGCCCGCGAGAAAGGCTACGCCGAGACCCTCTTCCACCGCCGCCGCTACCTGCCCGACATCACCTCGCGCAACGCCACCGTGCGCAATTTCGCCGAGCGCAACGCCATCAACGCCCCCATACAGGGATCGGCCGCCGACATCATCAAGATCGCCATGGCCCGCATACATCGCCGCTTCGCCGAGGAAGGCCTGCGCTCGAAGATGATCCTCCAGGTGCACGACGAACTCAACTTCTCCGTCTTCCCCGACGAGAAGGAGCGCGTAGAGGAGATCGTACTCGCCGAGATGCAGGGCGCCTACCCCCTGAGCGTACCCCTCGTGGCCGACTCCGGATGGGGCGCCAATTGGCTGGAGGCACATTGAGGACAATACATGAGGCCGCAAGCCCCGGAGGTCGGCACGGCATAACACGGCAAGTTGCGTAGGGAGTATTGGCACGGCAAGTTGCGTAGGGAGTATTGGCACGGCAAGCCCCGTAGGGGCGACATAATATAGGATAGGGGCTTGCCCCTATCTTTTCCGGTAACGCAAAAATTGCCCCTGTAGGGGGCGCATATTTCAACCCACGCGGAAAATTGAATTATGCGCCCCCTACAGGGGCAATATTTGTGTCGCCTTTGTGAGGTAGGGGCAAGCCCCTACCCTATATTATGTCGCCCCTACGGGGCTTGGCGCGCCGGGCCATTTGATGTGGATGTCCTATGGGGATGGGCGTACCAATATGATGCGGTCGCCCCTACGGGGCTTGGCGCGCCGCATCATCCTTATTACGGGGCTACGGCGCACGGCGGTGTCCTTTTTATTTCCCCACCCTCTTGCTTGTCTCGCCACCTTGTCTGACGATGACCACGCCGCGCACCGGAGCCGTGAGGCGGCGGCCGGTGAGATCATAGTATGCAGGTGCGGCGGAGGCATCGGAGGAGGAGACGGAGGAGATGCCGGTGGCGTCGCCCACATAGATGACGGGCGCGTCGGCGACGGTCATGGGCGAGATGGTCTCGTCGTAGATCTGTCCGGATACGGTGATGCGGTAGCGGTGGCCGGTCTGGAAGTGCTTCGAGGTGACGGGCAGGTCGTAGTTGGCCTTGGCCACCTCGCCAGGATAGATGAGGAGGGTGTCGGTGCGGGCGAAGGCCTCCTCGATGCCGGTCTCAAGGTCGGTGCAGTTGAAGCGCACGGTACCCTCGAAGCGCCACGGCGAGGTCTGCTCCAGGCGCACGGCGGTGGCGAGCGTCTTGCCGAGGATCACCGACGAGGCGGCGGGGATGAGGGTAGCCTGCACGTCGGTCACGTTGAGATCGTCGATATAGTAGAAGGTGGCCGAGGTGGAGGTCTTCTTCAGGGCCAGCGAGTAGACACCGGTGTCGGGGCGTCCGATCACCCACTCGCCAAAGGAGGTGCCGTCGCGGCGGGTGTTGCACGACTCCACCTTGACGCGGTAGTGTCCGTCGGGCAGGGCAGCGAGCGTCTTGCGGGAGAGGTCAAACCAGGGCTGGGCGTAGCCGTTGTCCGAGGGCGGCGTATTGGTGATGGTGGCGGTCTGTGCCTCGCCGAGCGAGGTGACATACTCGCCGCTGTCGGCATCGTAGAGGCCGAGGCGCACCTGTCCGTTGAAGGGATGCTCGTAGTCCATCGAGAGATAGAGCACGTATACGGAGAGCGACACGGCGGTCGATGTAGAAGCCGAACCGAGCTGCACGGTGTACTCCTCCTTCTCCGAGTATACGGGGTCGTAGATGCCGATGGCCCCGTAGTAGAGGTCGTTCTGCCGCTCGGTGAAGGCGGCGCCGCTGCGGTCGGGCGCGAGGGTGACCATGCGGTGGGCGTAGCGGTAGTCATCGGTGTCGCCGAGGTGTCCCATGCGGAAGTAGCCGTCGCCGTAGCCGCCCCATCCCCAGTTGATATGGAGGTAGCCGTCGGCGTCGTAGCCGTCGGCCACAAAGGCGTGGGCGGCATCGGAGGTCTCGCCGCAGATCATCACGGGGCGTGCGGCCCGCAGTTCGTCGAGCAGGCGGGTGTACCACTCGCGGCCCAGCACATCGTGGGCGTAGACGTGGGCATCGTAGGAGAAGTGCTCGCCGAGCGCGTTGGGCGCGTCAGTCTCGTAGGCGCCGGTGGCCGTAGACAGGTAGGAGGCGTGCATCACAGCGCCGAGGTCGCGCATGAGCTTGGCCACGGCGTTGCCCTGTGTGGTGGTGTACTGTCCGGAGATGTAGGTGTCGAGCATGGCGTTCCAGTCGTAGGACGACTGCGAGAGGTCGTAGGTGACGCTCTTCTGGTCGCAGTTGGGCACACTGTGGGTGATGGTGCCCGTGCCCGTGGCGGGCCACTCGTGGTAGTTCATGATCTGCGCCAGGGCCGTCTGCACGCAACCCGTGTAGGTGGAGCGTCCGGAGATGGTGGGCGTGTAGTTGTTGTAGGGCGCGGTCTGGTTCCATGTGGTGGTGAGCAGCGGTTCCACCGTACCCTCGACGGCGAGCGCCCGGCGCGGAGCCACGGGCAGGTCGCTGCGCTGTGCGGCGGCGATGTCGGCGGCGGTGAGCGAGAGCCATGCCGAGAGGGCGGGCGGCAGGTTGCCGGTGTCGACGGAGCCGCTGTGGCTGTAGCCGAGCACGCTGCCCACGCAGTCGTCGCCGGGGATGAGCACGAAGCCCTGTCCGCGGGCGTCATTGAACACGTAGATGTCGGCCATGGCGCCGGTGGCGGCCTTCACCCGGAGGGTCTGCCTGTCGGCACTGGTCTGCGGAGCGAGGGTCACGTAGCCTGCGGCGATGGCGCGGGCCTCGGCGGGCGTGACCGTCTTGGCCTGGGCCGCAGTACTGAGCGTGAGTGCGGCCGCGAGAAGAAGAAGCGTAGATTTTCGCATTGTTGTTTGATAATGAAAGGAATAGAGCCGTTTTTGACTTCGGGTGCAAAGGTACGAAAATATTGCGGGGTACGGCCATGCGCGTCACAAAGGTTTTTCGGGATAAGTTTGTCGGGCGAAACCAAGGGCAAATGGAAAGTTTTTTTGTAATTTTGCAACGTAAACTGACTGATATCTGACAAAAGAAATTAATATACGTTTATTATTCATCAATTATCTCAAAAAACAGTATTCATGCAAAGAAGACTATCACTACTTTTGTGCGCTCTGCTGGCCCTCGGGTCGGGCAGTGCGGCAAAGGCCCAGTCTGCCGTGAGCGATGCCGACAAAGGCTATCTCAGCGGCGTGGTGCGTGTGAAGCTGCAGCCCGAGCTGGCCAGCCGCATGCAGACCGCCACGCTGCCCACGGTGCAGACCAAGGGCGTACAGTCGTCCTGGCTGCGCACGGGAATCACCGCGTTCGACCGTGTGAGCCAGAAGACCAAGGCCGTCAAGATGACGCGCGTCTTCCCCGAAGCAGGCAAGTTTGAGGCCCGCCACAAGGCGTTCGGCCTCGACCTGTGGTACACCATCAGCTACGAGGAGACGGGCATGACGGCCGCCGAGGTGCGCAACCTCTACCAGGCCGTGCCCGGCGTGACCTACGCCGAGCGTGTGCCGGTGGCCAAGCTGGTGGGCGGCGAGAAGTTCCGCCCCATCACACCCGACGACATGGCGCGCGCCGCCAAGTCGGCCGCCACGATGCCCTTCAACGACCCCCTGCTCAAGAACCAGTGGCACTACAGCAACGACGGTTCGATGACCGGTGCCAAGAAGGGTGCCGACGCCAACATCTTCAAGGCCTGGGAGACCGGCGTGACCGGATCGCAGGACGTGCTGGTGGCCATCATCGACGGCGGATTCCAGGTAGACCACCCCGACCTGAAGGACAATGTCTGGATCAATGAGGCCGAGCTCAACGGCAAGCCCGGTGTCGACGACGACGGCGACGGCTATGTCGACGACATCTACGGCTACAACTTTGTCACCCTCTCGTCTGACATCAGCTCCCACTCGCACGGCACCCACGTGGCCGGCACCGTAGGCGCCACCAACGGCAACGGCATCGGCGTATGCGGTGTGGCCGGCGGTACAGGCGGCAAGGGCGGCGTGAAGATGATGGTCTGCCAGGTGTTCGACTCGCGCGTGAGCAGCAGTGTCGACGCCGACTTTGCGGCAGCCCTCGTCTACGCAGCCGACCAGGGCGCGAGCATCGCCCAGTGCTCCTGGGGCTACGCCACGGCCGACGTCGAGGACAAGGCCGTGACCGAGGGTGTGCGCTACTTCACCCAGTACGGCGGCGGCGACAAGATGAACGGCGGCCTGTGCATCTTCTCCTCCGGCAACACCGGCGAGGAGGGCAACTACTATCCCGGCTGCCTCGACGAGGTGGTGGCCGTCGGCGCCATGACCGCTGCCGGCACGCCCGCCTACTACACCTCTCGCGGCACATGGGTCGACGTGACCGCTCCCGGCGGACTCAAGGACGACGGCGAGCAGTACGGCGTGCTCAGCACCCTGCCCGGCGACACCTACGGCTACAACGAGGGCACGTCGATGGCCTGTCCGCACGTGTCGGGCATCGCCGCCCTGATCCTTTCGAAGTACGGCAACAAGAACTTCTCCAACGAGACGCTCCGCACGCTGCTCACCTCTTCGGTCAACGACCTCTACTCGGGTGCCGACGCATCGTACCAGGGCCTCTTCGGCTCGGGCTACATCGACGCCTACAAGGCCCTGCAGGGCAAGGAAGGGTCGACGCCCGGCGCCGTGACCGACATGGCGCTCACCCCCTCGCACGACGAGATACTCGTAGAGTGGACCATCCCCGAGAGCGAGGAGCAGGTCATCGACCACCACGTGCTCTACTACAGCACCTCGCCCATCACCTCCGAGACCAACCTTGCGACACTGCCCTCGGCCGTGATCGACACCAAGTTCAAGTCCTCCGGCGACAAGATGCAGTACGAGCTCACCGGCCTCAAGGCGACCACCACCTACTATCTGACCATGGTGGCCTACAACCGCTGGGGTACGGCCTCCACCGCCTCCACCGTCATGCAGGCCACGACCAACGCCGGCCCTGTGGCCAAGGTGAGCGGCACCACCGTGTCGATGAAGATAGCCGCCGCCACATCGCCGACGGCCACCGGCACGTTTGACATCGCCAACACCGGCGAGGGCGTGCTCAAGTACGAGCTCACCCACGCCACCCGCAAGACCAGCTACGCCATGCGCTCCGCCTCGGGCGCCGTGGCCCCCGGCCGCCTCGTGCCCTTCTCGGGCAAGATGGAGACCGAGTCGGTAGCCGCCCACGACGTGGTGAGCGCCGACTACCAGGCCCAGGAGTGGCCCAAGACGCTGGCCTACTACCAGTCGCTGCTCGGCTATATCGGCGAGAGCGACACCGAGCTGTCCAACGCCATGGCCCAGCGGTTCACCATAGAGAAGGACTCCTTCCCCGACGGCTTCAACCTCACCGCGCTCAACATCGCCGGAAGCAACGGCGAGAACCCCGTCATCGAGATCTACGGCGGCGCCTCGTCGATATCCAAGGCCACGCTGCTCGAGACCGTCAGCTACGACTACTTCATCTTCGGCTCCGACGTGCAGCTCAACGAGCAGCTCTACTTCGCCCCCGGCGAGAGCTTCTGGGTAGTCGTCAAGTTCCCCGCCGGACAGAAGCGCCCCCTCTGCGCAGCCCGCAGCCTCAAGAGCGGACAGCAGCAGAACAGCTTCTACAGCTCTGACGACGGCGCCACCTGGACCCAGCTCAGCGAGGTGGTCAAGGACGGCAACTTCGCCAAGTACGCCGACGTGATGACCTGGGCCATCAAGGCCAAGAGCAAGAACCCCGACTGGAGCACCGTGCTGCAGCCCACACCCGCCAGCGGCGAGGTGCGCCCGGGACAGACCCAGAAGGTGACCCTCACCAACGACGGACAGAAGCTGGTCAACGGCACCTACCTCTTCAACATACACGTCAAGACCAACGAGGCCGAGGCGCAAGACCACGTCGTGCCCGTCACGCTCACCGTCGACGGCTACAAGCCCGAGCCCACCAGCAAGCAGCTCACCGACTTCGGCAATCTGCTCGTAGGCCAGAGCAAGACCCTCTCCATCGAGATCGCCAACAACGGCTACGGACTCTTCGGCGGACAGTACGGCGCAGGCTTCTATCCCTACAACGGCGGCATCAAGACCACGTCAGACCAGTTTGACGTCTCCAAGGGCGCAAGCGCCATCGCCGCCCGCTCCACAGGCAAGGTCGACGTGACCTTCAAGCCCACCAAGGCCGGCGACTTCAGCTCGACCATCACCCTGACCGACAAGAACAAGAACACCTACTCGTTTGTCGTGCGCGGATCGGCCACCGAACCGGCCAAGCTCGCCCTCGACAAGGACTCCTACGACTTCGGCGACCTCGTGGCCGGCGGCGACAAGAAGACCGCCACCTTCACGCTGACCAACAACGGCAAGTACCCGCTGCAGTACATCTTCCCCAAGTACTCCACACAGAAGATCGAAGGCGCCACCGAGAAGGCCCACAAGTACGGCTACACCTACGTCTCCAACCTCGACGGCAGCGACGCCATCGCCTACTCCGCAGTGCCCACCCTGCCCGACGAGAAGGACATCACCTCGCAGTTCAACGACAACAACTGGCTGTCGGAACCCATCGACGTAGGCTTCAGCTTCCCCTTCTACGGCGAGTACCACGACAAGATCTACATCACCTCGCACGGCGGCGTGTCGATGAACACCAAGACCGGCACCATCGGCTGCTTTGTGCCCGAGGCATCGTGCATGTCGGGCCTGGGATACATCTCGGTCTACGGCAACAGCGGCTACCCCGGCGCCTTCACCATGACGGCCAACAGCCGCGTGACCTACGGCCACAAGGACGGACGCCTGTACATCGTGTTCAAGGACTGTGACGTGGTGGGCAACGACGGCTCGGCCCACGTCAGCCTCCACATGGTGCTCTGCCCCGACGGCAGCGCCGAGATGTACTACGACGACTACGACCCCACCACCATGCGCGACAACGGCATGCTGCTCTATGTGGGCATGGTCGACGAGAACGTCACCGACCCCTACACCCTGACCGACGCCGACCATGCGCGTGAGGGCGACAACGAGCTGTACGCCAAGATACAGACCGGCACGGCCATCAAGATCGTCGCTCCCGCCACATCCATCGTCGACGCCCTCTCGAGCACCGACGGCTACGTGGGCATCGGAGAGAGCAAGGACATCACCGTCACCGTGGCCGCAGGCGACGCCAACGACGCCGGAGCCACGCAGTACAACCTCGTCATGCTCACCAACGACCCCGACGCTCCCTCGGTGAACCTCGCCCTCAAGGCCAACATCACCGGCGACGGACTCGCTCCCGCACTCAGCGCCGACTCTACCGCCGTAGACTTCGGCCGCGTATACCGCGGCAGCGACCAGAGGCGCTACGTCACGCTCCGCAACAGCGGCCGTGCGGCAGCCACCGTCGACGCCCTCGCCTTCACCGGCAGCGCCTTCTCGCTCGGCGAAGAGGTGACCACACCCTGCACCATCGCCGCACACGGCAGCAAAGACCTCGCCGTCACCGTGGCCACCGCCGAGGAAGGCGCAGCGGAAGGCAGCCTCAAGGCCTCCTTCTCCGACGGCACATCCGTCACCCTGCCCCTCACGGCTACCGTCATCGGCGCGCCCGACATCACGCTCACGCCCGCCGAGATGACCGTCACTACCACCTACGGCAATGCCGTCGACACCACCTTCACCATCGCCAACGGCGGCAACGAGACCCTCACGGCCACCGTCGCCCCCGACACGTGGTTCACGTTCGGATCGCCCCTGGCCGAAGAGGGCAAGTCGTCGGTAGACTACACCTACAAGGCCAAGTCTGACGGCTTCGACGTAGACTTCGACTGGACCGACATCACCGCCGACTACGACGAGCACATGGCCCTGGAGTACTTCTACGACAAGACCGACTACAAGGAGGTGGCCCTGCCCTTCGCCTTCCCGTTCTACGGCAAGACGTACGACAAGATGTACATCTACGACACCGGCTTCGTCTCCTTCACCGCCCCGACCGAGGACTACAAGCAGTTCCCCGAGCCGCCGGCACAGCTGCCGTCGACCGACACGTTCTACAAGAACATCATCTGCCCCTACTGGGGCAACCACTCCATGGCCTCCAACACCTCCGACGGCGTATACTACAAGGGCTACGACGACAAGGCCGTGGTATCGTTCAAGAACTACGGCAACTCCGTCATGGTGGGCATGGACTTCCAGCTGATCCTCCACAAGGACGGCTCCTTCAAGTTCCAGTACCAGCTCGAGGAAGGCGGCATGTTCATCGGCGCCTTCGGACTGTGCGGCATCATGAACGACGACTGCACGCGCGGCATCACGCCCAGCAACAGCTACATCGCCTCGGGCAACGCCGTCGAGTTCAGCCCCGTCATGCAGTACACCGTCGCTCCCGGATCGAGCGTGGAAGTGCCCGTGACCGTCAAGGCCGACCAGCTGGCCGACACCTACTCCTACGCACTCGACATCACCACCGACGTGCCCCACAAGGAGAAGAGCACGCTGCCCGTGACCCTCGTGGTCAACGGCGAGAGCAAGCCCGTCTTCCCCGCCACCGTCAGCATCGAGCAGGTGGCCGACCCGTACTACAACCCGTCGTTCTGGGAGTTTGAGGTGGCCAACGAGGGCACACGCGCCTTCACCATCGACAATGTCACCTCCAAGCTGTTCGACTTCGACCAGTCTACCTACTCCTACGAGGCCATGCTCTACTACTGGGGCAAGAGCAACGACGGAGGCGGCGTAGGCCCGCTCTCCGCCAAGACAACTGCCTCATCGGACGAGGGCATGGGATGGGTATCCTACGTCTCCGGCGAGACCGACCCCATCACCGTAGGACTGGAGCCCGTGAAGTTCCGCATCATCTACTACAACGTAGCCAGCGTGCAGACCAAGAGCGTGCCCATGACCTTCACCGTCAGCGGACTCGACAAGAGCTCCTACTCCTCGACCGTCAAGGTGAACATCACCCAGGCACCCGTGCTCACCTTCGACCGCGACAGCATCTACGTACAGAACGCCGCAGCCGACTACACCGGCTCCGAGACCGTCACGCTGAGCAACACCGGCAAATACCCGATGACCTACTCGCTGCGTCTCGACCCCTCCGGCCACGACGAGGCCACCGAGAACGGCGACGACCCGATGCCCGGACTCTCCGTCATGGCCGCCAAGCCCGACGAGATCCTCGTCAAGGCCTTCCGCGACAGCCACGCCGGACTCCTCGGCAAGAAGTCGCTCCTCAAGTCTGACGACGACGAGGCATACATCTGGGATCTCCCCTCGGGAGGCGGATACACCAATTCGCTCTACTACCCCATCCTCAAGCCCGTCACCTCAGCCCGCGCCACCATCATCGGAACCGGAAGCAGCGCCCTAAGCGACAACTTCTACGCCGCCACACGCTACACCGCACCGGCCGAGGGCTTCAACCTCACCCACCTCTACTTTGTAGGTACGGTAGGCGACCTGACCAATGTCGACATCGAAGCCACCGTCATCCTCGGCAACGACGTGTCGGCCAAGAAGCGCCAAATCGGACACGGCAAGCTGCGCGTAGAGAAGGAGGAAGTGAGCAGCCAGACCGGCACGTACAACGGCGTGCCGCGCATGCTCAAGTTCGACGAGCCTGTCTTCATCAATCCCGGCGACACCTTCTACGTCGTGCTGAAGTATCCCGCCGGATACGCCACCTCAGCCGTCATGTGCTCCAAGGACGGCGAGATGGAGACCAACCGCTACATGGCCTACCTCAACAGCTTCGGCGGATGGGTAGACATCGAGGACCTCTACGACCAGGCCTACTCCTACGGCGCCTTCGGCTACTTCATGAGCTGCATCGAGCATGAGGAGGGCGAGAGCTGGATCAAGATGCTCACCGACAAGACCGAGGGCACGCTCGCCGTGGGCGAGACACTCCCCGTGACCTTCCAGATGAAGTCGGCCGGCACCTACTTCGAGAAGGGCAACCAGGCCACACTCGTCATCCACTCCAACGACCCGACACAGAAGGTGGTCAACTACCACATCACGCTCGACCGCAACGCCGCTCCCTCCGTCACCCTGCCCAAGGGCACGCCGACCGTAGCCGAGGGCGACACGGTATACGTCAGCCTCACGGCCGCCGACGGCGACGGCGACGACTACTCCCTCTCGCTCACCGACGAGAGCGGCATCGCCTCCATCGCCACGGCCGAAGCCGCCGACGGATCGTCCGACGCCACACTGACCGACGGCACCGTCAGCGTCAAGGGCGGCAAGAGCGTCAAGGTAGGACTGCGCCTCGCTCCCAACTATGAGACCGCCGGCAACCACACCGCCACCATCGTCACCCTCGATGCAGGCGGCAACCGCCGCGAGACCGACCTCACCTACCATGTCGACCATACCAACCGCGCACCCGTATTCTACGGAGCGACATCACTCGACATCGTAGCCGGAGAGACCACCGGCAAGTACGAGATCTACGACTTCTTCGAGGATCCCGACTACGACGACATCGCCTTCACCGTCACAGTGGGCGACACCCGCTACGCCGAGGCCTACACCTCAGAGACCGGATTCGTGCTCCAGGGCAAGCGCGTGGGCAAGACCACCCTCACGCTGACCGCCGCCGACAGCACCGGCGTCAAGACCACCGCCGTCATCGACCTGCGCGTCGTGTCGGCCACCGGCATCGACGACGCCACCGCCGACGGCAAGAGCGGCGACATCACCGTCAGCGACGACGGCTCCACCGTCACCATAGGCAAGGACGCCGACAAGGCCGTCATCTCGCTCTATGACAACGGCGGCAAGCTCATCGCCCGCCAGGAGCTACACGGCGTCAAGGCCGGACAGACCGTCAGCCTCCCGACCGACGACCTCACGCCCGGCGTCTACCACATCACCGCCGACCTCGACGGCGACGTGGCCAACGTGAAGTTCGGCAAGAAATAGCGACCAAGCCCCATAGGGACACAATATGGTGCAGACACCATAGTCCCATAGGGACGGAATATCAGGCGCAGGGACCCGTTTCCCTGCGCCTTTTTTTGTGGGATAACGTTCCCCCAAAGTGACCTCTTGCATCGGCCAGCCCCGTAGGGGCGACATAATATAGGATAGGGGTTTACCCCTATCTCAAACGTGTATCCCAAACGTTGCCCCTGTAGGGGGCGCACAATTCAACGTTGCGAATTTTAATTATGCGCCCCCTACAGGGGCTTTTTTTGCGCATCCTTGTGAGGTAGGGCCGCGCTCGACTTAGTCGC
The DNA here is from genome assembly GCA_963637655.1 of bacterium. Lineage (GTDB taxonomy): Bacteria > Bacteroidota > Bacteroidia > Bacteroidales > Bacteroidaceae > Prevotella. The sequence continues at coordinate 45,593 of CAVHOL010000002.1, forward strand.
TTGCCTAAGCAAGAGCCCTACCCTATATTATGCCGCCCCTACGGGGCTTGTCCCGACGGTTTTACTCTTTGGCTGATCCTGACGGTTTTCCTCCTTGTCTTGTCCCCGTCCGCCACATTGCAACCGGGTTGCACGATATTCTCCCTACCTTTGCACCCGTAGACAACAAAACATTCCATCATATGGCACACACACACGCACACACCCATGACCACGGCCATGGCCACGCCCACGGCGAAGAGGGCGAGGGACTGCACCTCTGGCAGTTTGCCCTGACCGCCGTGATGCTCGCCGCCGGCATCATCGCCACGCACACCGGCCTTCCCGCCCCCGCAGCCGCCCTGTGGGACGGCTGGGGAGCACTGCTCTGGTACATCGCAGCCTTTCTGCCCGTAGGCCTGAGCGTCGTCAGAGAGGCCGCGGAGCACGCCGCCGGGGGCGACCCCTTCAGCGAGCACATGCTCATGTCGGTCGCAGCCGCCGGCGCCTTCGCCATCGGCGAATATCCCGAGGCGGTGGCCGTGATGCTGCTCTACCAGATCGGCGAGGCCATGCAGGACCGCGCCGTCGACCGCGCCCGCGACAACATACGCAGCCTCATGGCCCTGCGTCCCGACCGCGCACGCCTCGTCGGCCCCGACGGCACGACGGCTGAGGTCAGCCCCGAGAGCGTCGCCGTAGGACAGACCGTAGAGGTGCGTCCGGGCGAGCGCATCGCCCTCGACGGCACGCTGCTCACCGCATCCGCCGCCTTCGACACCGCCGCCCTCACGGGCGAAGCCCAGCCGCGCACCATAGACACTGGCGGCGAGGTGCTCGCCGGCATGGTCGCCACCACTTCCACGGTACGCTTGCGCGTCACACGGCCCGCCGGCGAGTCGGCCGTGGCACGCATCCTCGCCATGGTGGAGGACGCATCGGCACGCAAGGCGCCCACCGAACTCTTCATGCGGCGCTTCGCCCGCATCTACACGCCGGCCGTGATGGCCGTCGCCGTGGCCGTCGTCGTACTGCCGTGGCTGCTCTCGCTGGCCGTCCCGGCAGTAGACTACGCGTTTGCGGCATGGTTTCGCCGCGCCCTGGTGTTCCTCGTCATCTCCTGCCCCTGCGCCCTCGTCATCAGCATACCGCTGGGCTACTTCGCCGGCATCGGCGCCGCCTCGCGCCGCGGCATCCTCTTCAAGGGCGGCGGCAGCATCGACCTGCTCGCCAAGGCCGACACCGTGGCCTTCGACAAGACCGGCACGCTCACCACGGGCGAGTTCACCGTGGCAAGCACAGAGGGGCTCTCCCGTGACGACCTCGCCGCCGTCGCTGCCATGGAGAGCGGAAGCAGCCACCCCATAGCCCGCGCCATACGCGCCTATGCCGCCAGCGAGGGCATCACGCCACGCCCACAGGGCGACGTGCGCGACATCGCCGGTTACGGCCTCGCCGCCGGAGGATGGCTCGCCGGCACACTCCGCCTCATGGACGAGCACCGCGTCAGCGTGCCCGACACGCTGCGCTCGGCTCCCGGCACGCTCGTGGCCGTAGCCTGCGACGGACAGTACCGCGGCGCCATCCTCCTGGCCGACACGCCCAAGGCCGATGCCCGCCAGGCCATCGCCGCCCTTGCGCCCCGCCGCACCGAGATACTCTCGGGCGACCGCCAGGCGCTCACCTCCCGCCTGGCCGCCACCGTCGGCGCCTCTGCCGGACACGGCGACCTGCTGCCCGGCGGCAAGGCCGACCATGTGGAGGCCCTGCGCAGCGAGGGTCACACCGTGGCCTTTGTGGGCGACGGCATCAACGACGCGCCCGCCCTGGCCGCCAGCGACGTGGGCATCGCCATGGGTGCGCTCGGGGCCGACACGGCCGTCGAGACGGCCGACGTAGTCATCGCCGACGACGCTCCGTCGAAGGTGGCCGAGGCCATCGCCATCGCCCGCCGCACCCGCCGCATCATACGGCAGAACATCGTGATGGCCATCGGCCTGAAACTGCTCGTCATGCTCCTCGGCCTCCTCGGCTGGGCCAACCTCTGGATGGCCGTCTTCGCCGACTCCGGCGTCGCCCTCCTCGCCGTGGGCAACGCACTGCGCGTGTTCCAAGCCCGAGGGAGAACACCTTCAGCCTCGTAGGAGGACACACACATCCAGCCCCGTAGGGGCGGCATAATATAGGATAGGGCCTCGGCCCTATCTCAACCCGTTGACACAAACATTGCCCCTGTAGGGGGCGGATAATTCAACCTCCGCAAACATTGAATTATACGCCCCCTACAGGGGCTTTTTTTGTGATTGCGGCCAAAAGGTAGGGGCAAGCCCCTACCCTATACTATGTCGCCCCTACGGGGCTGGTTCCCTCACCGTCACATGCTGTCCCTACGGGGCTGGTTCCCTCACCGTCACATGCTATCCCTACGGGGCTGGTTCCCCCACCGTCACATGCCGTCCCTACGGGGCTGGTTCCCCCACCGTCACATGTCGTCCCTACGGGGCTGGTTCCCTCACCGTCACATGCTGTCCCTACGGGGATGGTTCCCTCACCGGGCATTCCACCTACAAACACCGGCAAACACGCAATATGGCGGACAACCCTTTGCATTGTCCGCCATATTTCGTATTTTTGCACTCCACTACACACATCTCCATGACACATACCATCAGCGAATACGAAATCATGGCGCCCGTAGGCTCACGCGAAAGCCTCGCCGCCGCCATACAGGCCGGTGCCGACAGCGTGTACTTCGGCGTGGAACAGCTCAACATGCGCGCCCACTCGGCCAACCACTTCACCATCGACGACCTGCACGAGATCGCCGCCACAGCCACAGCACACGGCATCAAGACCTACCTCACGGTCAACACCATCATCTACGGCGAGGAGATCGCCCTCATGCACTCCATCATCGACGCCGCACGGCAGGCCGGCATCAGCGCCGTCATCGCCAGCGACGTGGCCGTCATGGACTACTGCAACCGCACGGGCATGGAGGTGCACCTCTCCACCCAGCTCAACATCTCCAACATCGAGGCACTGCGCTTCTACGCCCGCTTCGCCGACGTGGTCGTGCTGGCCCGCGAACTGCGCATGGACCAGGTGGCCGAGATACACCGCCTGGCCGAGGAGGAACATATCTGCGGACCCTCCGGCCGCCCCATACGCATCGAGATGTTCTGCCACGGCGCCCTCTGCATGGCCGTCAGCGGCAAGTGCTACCTCAGCCTCGACAACGCCGCACGGTCGGCCAACCGCGGCGAGTGCATGCAGCTCTGCCGCCGCTCCTACACCGTCACCGACAACGAGACCGGCACACAGCTCGAGATCGACAACAAGTACGTCATGAGCCCCAAAGACCTCAAGACCATACGCTTCGTCGACCGCATGATGGAGAGCGGCGTGCGCGTCTTCAAGATCGAAGGCCGCGCACGCGGACCGGAGTACGTCTACACCGTCGTCAAGTGCTACAAGGAAGCCGTCGCCGCCGTGCTCGACGGCACCTACACCGATGAGCGCAAGGACGCATGGGACGAGCGCCTCGCCACCGTCTTCAACCGCGGCTTCTGGGACGGATACTACCTCGGGCAGCGCCTCGGAGAGTGGAACTCCAACTACGGCTCCAACGCCACCGAGCGCAAGGTGTACGCCGGCAAGGGCATCAAGTACTTCTCGCGCCTGGGCGTAGCCGAGTTTGCAGTCGAGGCCGCCGACATCGACAAGGGCGACCGTCTGCTCGTCACCGGACCCACCACGGGCGTGATGTACTTCGACGCCGACGAGATACGCTACGACCTGCAGCCCGTAGACCGCGCCCTCAAGGGACAGCGCGTCTCCATACCCGTACCCGCCAAGGTGCGGCCGAGCGACAAGCTCTTCAAGATCGTGAAGACCGACAGACAGTAGCCCCCATTTCCCTATTCCCATTTCCCTATTCCCATTTCCCTATTCCCATTTCCCAATCCCCATTCCCCCATCATGGACTATCTCTTTGAAACCGAAATGGACGTGCGCGACTACGAGTGCGACATCCAGGGCATCGTCAACAATGCCAACTACCTGCACTACCTCGAGCACACGCGCCACCACTTCCTCGTCTCGCGCGGCATCTCCTTCTCCGAGCTCCACAACCGCGGCATCGACGCCGTCGTGGCCCGCATGACCCTGCAGTACAAGGCTCCGCTGCGCTGCGACGACCTCTTCCGCTCGTGCCTCAACGTGCGCAAGGAAGGCCTACGCTACGTCTTCTCGCAGGACATCTACCGCAAGGCCGACGGCTTACTGTCGCTGCGCGCCACCACCGAACTGGTATGCCTCATCGACGGACGGCTCGGACAGTCGCCCGAGTACGACGCCATCCTCCCCGCCACAACCGACTGACACATCACCCCCGATTCTTTCTCCCCCTCATCCCGCCGCCCATGCCACAAGAGAAACGCTGCGCCATCGCCCTCAGCCTGCTCACCCTCCCCGACAACGTGCGCGCCACCGTGCTCTACCGCCGCTGGGGATCGGCCGAGGCGGCCCTCAGCCACTTCGCCGACGACGGGCCGCGCCTGCCCTTCGACAGCGCGTCAGCCGTCGACAAGGCCGTGAGCGACGCCCTCGCACGCGCCGACAACGTTCTCCGCACCAACGACCGCTACGGCATACGCACCCTCACACCCGCCGACCCCGGCTGGCCACGCCGCATGGCCACGCGCTACGACGCTCCCGTCGCCCTGCACATACTGGGCCCGGCCGACCTCAACGCCGTGCACGCCATTGCCGTCGTCGGCACCCGCTCCTGCACGCCCGAAGGCGTGGAGCGCACCCGCCGCCTCGTGTTCGACATCGCCAGCCGCCAGCCCGGCACGCTCATCGTCAGCGGACTGGCCTACGGCATCGACATCACCGCCCACCGCGCCGCCCTCGAAGCCGGACTGCCCACCGTGGCCGTACTCGCCCACGGCCTGCAGACCATCTACCCCGCCGCCCACCGCGACACGGCCGCCATACTCGCCCGCCAGGGCGCACTCGTCACCGCCTACCCCATCGGCACGGGCATCGAGCGGCGCCAGTTTGTCGACCGCGACTACATCATCGCACAGCTCGCCGACAGTGTCACCGTCGCCGAAAGCCGCGACCGCGGCGGCGCACTCATCACCGCCGGATACGCACGGAAGATCGGGCGCGAGGCCACCATTCTTGGACCGGACGGCAACCCCATAGACAAGCAAGCCGCACGGCCACACGAGTCGCCGACGGGCGTATGAAAATGTTAACGGGTGAAAACACGGTCGGCAGGCACCGTTTTTAAGTCAGACACACGTTTTTTTCTGCCAACCCCCATTATTATTCCGTGAGCAGACAATAGTACAGGCTTTCGAAACGAAACATGGAATTCCGCTTTTATTAAATAACGAAAAAAAACACTCGTTTTTCTTTGCACATAAGAAGAAAATTCCTACTTTTGCATACGAACATTACACAGAAAAGAAAATAGGTTAGGTTTTTTATTAAGGGTAATTATTTTTTCAAAAGCAGTCGTGAGACTGTGCATGACTTGGTGCAGACGTTCGCTCAGCGTGAGCGGCGTCGCACACCAAAGTCAACCTTCACCTCCCACACAGAACGGCAATCCGATTTTTTTGCATTTTGTATTGATAGCACATCGTATTGCCCGCACAAAAAATCTCAATCCGGATCTGAAGGATGTTCTTCCCACACATTTTTTCCCACAGACATAATTTATTTTATTGATGGGTTATATAATTATTATGCCCAAGTCTTTCATGTAGAGAGTTGCCATCGGCAATTTTAGAATTTTCCATATAATATGATTATGCCCAAGTCCCGCAAGCAAGCGATACAAACCAAAGCCCTGCAAGGGCGACACGACCCCAGCCCAGGGTGAGGAGGGAGCGGAGCGACCGACGTAACCCTGGGTTTACGTATACGCAATTGACGGCTGGCCTGTAAGGTCAGCACAGCAACATGCGGATTGTGGTGACCTTACAGGCCACCCTTGCCACTGACCATTTGACCCAGGGTTACGTCGGTCGCTCCGCTCCCTCCTCACCCTGGGCTGGGACCGTAACGCCCTTTCAGGGCTGGGATATGCAATCGCGGCTTTGCGTTATTCCTGACTTTGCGTTGTTCCTGGCTTTGCGTTGTTCCTGGCTTTGCGTTGTTCCTGTGAGATAAGGGGAAAATCACGAAAAATCCGCCACGCTTTACACCCCACCCACACCTCTTTCCACCCTACCGGCAAAAAAATCGAATTCCCCGCTATGCATCCCCCTTCTCTACACCGCCGCCAGCGAAAGGGCGAGGAAGGAGAAGTAGGTGCCGTAGCGGGAGGAGATGACGGCGAGCGCCTTCTTCATGTGGTACTTCACGGTGTTGACCGAGATGCCGAGCGCCTCGGCCGCCTCCTGGTAACTGAGCCCGTCGAGCCGCACGCTCACAAAGACGGCCCGGCACTCGGGCGAGAGCGACGAGAGCACCTCGGAGACCGTCTCGTCGGTGACCAGCGCGTCGGTAGGCTGCGGCGTGACGGAGGCATGCTCCACAAAGGCGCGGTCGGCCTCCGAGAGATGCGACATGAGCGTGACATTGCGGCTGTACTGCGACCGCAGCCAGTTGACGGCGGCATTGCGCACGCTCACCGTCAGATAGGCCCTGAGCGACGACACCTGCCCCAGACGCTCGCGCTTCTCCCAAAGGGCGAAGATGACATTCTCCACGATACACTCCGCCATGAAGCGGTCGCGCACATACCGCTCGGCGGCCACGCAGAGCACGCCGTAGTAGCGGGCGTAGAGCTCGCGGTAGGCACGCTCCTCGCCCAGGCGAAGGCGGTCGGTGAAGGTCTGCTCGGAGTCTGTCATCTATATCTATTATAAAACGAAAGCGGATACAAAAAAAATCCGCCAAAAGCGTTTGCGGGGCGGAACATCCGCAGAAAACGGGAGGCGGGATTGCCCCAACGGTCTGCAAAATTAGTCTTTTTTACCCTTATTTGAAAAAAAATCGCATTTTTTCGCCCCCACCACTACCCTACAAGCCCCCATATCTTGTCCTACTGATGAAACCCCTTACTACCGACAATGAAATACGCCAACTACCACATAGACGACATCATCGTCAGATTCTTCGCCGGAAAGGCCACCGAAGACGAGCAGGCCGAGCTGCAGGCATGGGCCGACGCCGACCCCTCGCACCGCGACTACCTCGACCGCCAGCGCGCCGAGTGGACCACCATCGGCGGCGCCGACGAGGCACACGCCTACGACAGCCGCAAGGCCTGGGAGCGCTTTGCCGCCCGCACATCGGCACAGAAGCACCGCACCGCCACCCTTGGCCGTACCCTGCGCCGCATAGCCGCAGCCGCCGCCATCGTCATCGCCGTGGCAGGCATCGCCGCAGCGGGCTGGCTCGGCGGCACATCGGCCATGGAAAGCCGTCTGGCCGACATCGTGGTGGAAGCCCCCGAAGGGTCGCGCACCAAGGTCACCCTGCCCGACGGCACCACCGCATGGCTCAACGCCGGCACGCGCATGGCCTACTCACAGGGCTTCGGCGTGACCGACCGCACGGTGCACATCACGGGCGAGGGCTACTTCGAGGTGGGCCACAAGTCGGGCCTGCCGCTGACCGTCAGCTCCGACAACATGAAAGTGAGGGACATCGGCACCAAGTTCAACTTCCGCGACTACCCCGAGGAGACCACCGCCGAGGTGTCGCTCTGCGAAGGTCTGGTGGGCGTAGCCTCCGTCAAGCGCCCCGACGAGGAGATCTCCCTCCAGCCCACCCAGCAGGCCGTGGTCGACAAGCGCACGGGCCGCATGACCGCCGGCACCTGCTCGCCCGACGACCGCCGTCTCTGGACCTCCGGCATGCTCGTCATGGACGGCCGCTCCATGCGCCAGATCGCCCGTGCCATAGAGCGCTGCTACAAGGTGCACGTCGTCATCGCCAACCGCCGTGTCGACCGCCTGCAGCTCTGCGGTACGCTCAACACCGACCGCCAGGAGCTCGACGAGGTGCTCCACGCCATAGCCAAGGCCGGCGGCATAGCCTACTCCGTGAGCGGCAACACCGTCTGCCTGCGCTGACGCCGCGCCGACTGCACACCCCTTTTCCCCATCCGCTGCGCCCGTGAGGGTACAGCACCACCGGGACCGGAACACAAGTGGCCGGAACCCGAAACCGAAGACACCGAAAAAACAGAAAAACAATAAAACCTAAATTCAAATCGCACGCTATGTACAAACCCAAGCAAACTGTACTTGTGGCAGCCATGCTCCTGTGGGGAGCCGGCCTGCACGCGCAGAGCATCTCGCTCAAGCTGCGGGGCGTGACCGTCAAGACGGCCATCACCGCACTCGAGAAGGAGAGCAAGTGCTCATTTGTCTATGACGCCAGGACGGTCGACACCAGCAAGAAGGTGAACGTCGACGCCAAGACAGTCAAGGACGCCGTGGCCCAGATCCTCGGCGGACAGAACGTCACCTACGAGATCAAGGACCGCACCATCGTCGTCAGTCCCGCCCACCACACCGCCGCACAGGGCAAGCCCCACGGCGAGAAGAAGAGCGTCAAGGGCACCGTCGTCGACGAGAACGGCGAACCCGTGGTAGGCGCCACCGTCCGCGTCAAGGGCGGCACCGACGCCACCGTCACCGACATCGACGGCAACTTCTCGATGTCAGTGCCCGAAGGCTCCCGCCTCGAAGTGTCCTACCTCGGCTACAAACCCAAGGAGGTAGCGGCCGACCGCAGCACCCTCAACGTCAGCCTCGCGCAGAACGAGCAGATGATCGACGAGGTCGTCGTCACCGCGCTCGGCATCAAGAAGGAGGCCAAGGCCCTCACCTACAACGTGCAGCAGATCAGCAGCGACGAGATCACCGGCGTCAAGGACGCCAACTTCATGAACTCGCTCGCAGGCAAGGTGGCCGGCGTGGAGATCAACACCTCGGCAGCCGGCATCGGCGGCGGCGTGAAGGTCGTCATGCGAGGCAACAAGTCGATCAACGGCAACAACAACGCACTCTACGTCATCGACGGCATACCCATGCCCTCGCTCACGGCCAACCAGCCCACCGACGCCTACCACGGCGACGCACAGACGGGCGACGCAGCCGCCATGGTCAATCCCGACGACGTCGAGAGCATCTCCGTACTCTCCGGCGCAGCCGCCTCGGCCCTCTACGGCAGCGACGCCGCCAACGGCGTGGTGATGATCACCACCAAGAAGGGCACCGTGGGCAAGGTGCGCCTGAGCTACTCCAACAACACCTCCTTCTTCTCGCCCTTCGTCACGCCCGAGTTCCAGAACACCTACGGACAGACCTCCACCGGCTCGTTCTCCTCCTGGGGCTCGAAGCTCGCCACCCCCTCGTCCTACGATCCCCTCGACTTCTACCAGACGGGCTACAACGTAGGCAACTCCCTCACCTTCTCCACCGGATCGGAGCACAGCCAGACCTTCGCCTCGCTCGCCTCGACCAACGCCGAGGGCATCGTGCAGAACAACACCCTCGCACGCTACAACTTCACCATACGCAACACCACCGACTTCCTCAACGACCGCCTGCACCTCGACCTGAGCGCCATGTACATGAAGATCACCGAGAAGAACATGGTGTCGCAGGGTCTGTACTTCAACCCCATCGTGCCCATCTACCTCTTCCCCGCCGGCGACGACATACGCAAGTACATGCCCTATGAGCAGTACGACCAGGAGCGCAACTTCAAGACCATGTACTGGCCCTTCGGCAACCAGGGACTCTCCATGATGAACCCCTACTGGGAGATCAACCGCGACAACGCCGTCAACCACAAGGACCGCTACGTGCTCTCCGGCGGACTCACCTTCGACATCGCCAAGGGCATCACCCTCTCCGGACGCGCCAAGATCGACAAGACCTCCAGCCTCTACGAGAAGAAGTACTCCGCCTCCACCGACGCCCTCTTCGCCGGCGAGTACGGCGCCTACTACCGCACCGACGACAATACCCGCCAGATCTACGGCGACGCCATCCTCAACATCGACAAGTACTTCGGACAGTTCTCGCTCACGGCCAACGTCGGCGCGAGCATCAAGGACGTCGACGCCTCCTATACCTACAACGGCGGCTTCCTCAACCAGGCCAACGTCTTCTCCCTCAACAACGTCAACCGCTCCACCGCACACCTCGACCAGGACCCCTCGCTCAACTACCACCACCAGGTGCAGAGCGTCTTCGCCACCGCACAGCTCGGCTTCCGCTCGATGGTCTACCTCGACCTCACCGCGCGCAACGACTGGGACTCCTTCCTGGGCAACACCAAGTACAAGGACAAGGGCTTCTTCTACCCCTCCGTCGGTCTGAGCGGCATACTCACCGACATCATCCCCGGACTCAAGTCCAATGTACTCTCCTTCCTCAAGCTGCGCGGATCGTACAGCGAGGTGGGCAACACCCCCGAGAAGTACTACGCCCTGCTGCGCTACTCCTACACCAACGCCTCGCCCTCGACCACGTCGTACTACCCCAACACCGACCTCAAGCCTGAGCGCACCAAGGCATGGGAGGTGGGCCTGCAGGCCAACTTCTGGGGCGACAAGCTCGCGCTCAACGTCAGCCTCTACTCCACACGCACCTACGACCAGTTCTTCCTGCCCGAGCTCTCGGCCTCCTCAGGCTACTCCAAGCTCCCCATCAACGGCGGACGCGTAGACAACAAGGGTATCGAGGCATCGCTCACCGTCAACCAGCCCCTCGGACCCGTACACTGGTCGTCGACCCTCACCTACACGCTCAACCGCAACAAGATCAAGCAGCTCCTCGCCCCCACCACCCTCACCCTCGACGGTGGCAACCAGGTGAGCGTGTCGCTCGACGCCATGGACATGATGAACTTCGGTCCCGTCAAGGTGCGCCTCACCGAAGGCGGACAGATGGGCGACCTCTACGTCACCGTACCCAAGATGGACGAGCACGGATACGTCGTCGTTGACTATACCTCGCGCAACATCTCAGGCGTAGACGAGGGCAAGTACGTCTATGCCGGCAACGTCAACCCGAAGTACAACATCGGATGGCGCAACTCCTTCTCCTGGAAAGGCCTCTCCCTCGGATTCCTCGTCAGCGCCCGCGTAGGCGGCCGCGTGGCCTCCATCACACAGGGATACATGGACTACTTCGGCGCCTCCAAGACCACGGCCGACGCACGCGACGCCGGCGGAGCGCTCGTCAACGGCGTGCGCATACCCGCACAGGACTACTACACCAAGGTCGGACCGAGCATCGGCGCCTACTACATCTACAGCGCCACCAACGTGCGCCTGGGCGAACTGACCCTGGGCTACGACATACCCGTCACGAAGTGGGTGCCCTGGATACAGAACCTGCACGTGGCCTTCACCGGACGCAACCTCTTCATGTTCTACTGCAAGGCGCCCTTCGACCCCGAACTCACCGCCTCCACCGGCACTTACTTCACAGGTATCGACAACTTCATGATGCCCAGCCTGCGCAACCTCGGATTCTCCGTCAAAGTAGACTTCTAAAACACCTACATCCACTATGAAACTCAACAACAATATCATACGGTGCGGCATCGCCGCCGCTGCCACGCTCGTCGCGCTCTCGTCATGCACGGCCGAGTTCGACAAGTGGAACACCGACCACAACTCCGCACAGGAGGAGGACATGAGCCACGACAACATGAACACCGGCGCCTTCTTCGCCCAGATGCAGCACAACGTCTTCATCGTCGGACTCGACAAGGGCGGCACCTTCCAGATCGAGGACATGCTCACCGGAGGCCTCTTCTCCGGCTATTTCTCCAACATCAAGGCCTCCTACGACGTAGGCTCGCTGCACAACGCGCACTACCTCCTGCCCGACAAGTGGGTCAACCAGCCCTTCAACGACACCTACACCAACCTGATGCAGCCCTGGCTCAAGCTCAAGACCAACTCCGACAAGGCCGCCACTCCCGCCGTCACCGCACTGGCCAACGTGGTCAAGGTCTTCGGCATGAGCCGCATCACCGACATGTACGGACCCATACCCTACAGCCAGTTCGGTACGGGCATCAACGTGGCCTACGACTCACAGCAGGACGTCTACAAGACCTTCTTCGCCGAGCTCGACGAGGCCATCGAGACGCTCGAGACCTACCACCGCGCCAACTCCTCGGCACAGCTGCTCGCCAACTTCGACTACGTCTTCTCGGGCAACGTCGAGAACTGGATACAGTTTGCCAACACGCTCCGCCTGCGCCTCGCCCTGCGCGTAGCCTACGCCGACGAGACGCTCGCACGCACCGAGGCCGCCAAGTCGGTCAGCGACGGCAACTTCCTCACCCAGACCGCACGCCACGCCAACAACGCCCAGTACTCCTTCCTCAACCCCTTCTGGGAGGTCACCCGCAGCTGGGGCGACATGCGCATGGGCGCCTCGCTCGAGAGCTACCTCACGGGCTACGGCGACCCCCGCGCCACGGTCTACTTCGTGGCCACCTCCGACGGCAAGACCCACGGCGTGTACCCCGGCCTGAAGATCTCCAACCAGAGCGACTATACCGATGCCACCTCGGCCATGAACGTCTCCTCGGGCGACGCCATGCAGTGGATGGCCGGCGCCGAGAGCTACTTCCTCCGCGCCGAAGCCAAACTGCGCTGGGACCTCGGATCCGCCTCTGCCAAGGATCTGTATGAGAGCGGCGTGCGCGCCTCCTTCCAGGAGCGCAGCGTCAGCGGCGCCGACCAGTACCTGGCCGACAGCAGGAGCCAGCCCGCCGACTTCACCGACAAGAGCGGCAACGGACGCGACGCCTCCGCCGTCAGCTCCGTCACCGTGGCCTGGGACGAGAGTGCCTCCTTCGAGCAGAAGCTCGAGCGCATCGTCACGCAGAAGTACATCGCCATCTTCCCCGACGGACAGGAGGCATGGTCGGAATACCGCCGCACAGGCTATCCCGCCCTCTTCACCGTCGACACCAACGCCTCCAACGGCACGGTGAGCACCACGCTGCAGATACGCCGCCTGCGCTTCCCCGCCTCCGAGTACTCCAACAACGCCGCCTGCGTGCAGGCCGCCGTCCGTCTGCTCGGCGGAAGCGACAACGCCGGCACCAAGCTCTGGTGGGACAAGAACCCCAACCACTGACGGCGGCGCGACGCAAACATCATCCTAACATATCCATAAACGCAACAATATGAAAATACTGAGATATTTCATCGCCGCCCTCTTTGCCGCTCCGCTGCTCACCGCCTGCGACACCGACATAGAGAACGCCGACGTCATCGGTCCCACCACCTACGACGCACAATACTACCAGAACCTGCGCGACTACAAGAAGAGCGACCACCAGATAGCCTGGGGATGGTTCTCCGACTACACGCAGATGAACTCCCTGGCCACACGCTTCCTCGGACTGCCCGACTCGCTCGACATCTGCTCCCTCTGGGGCGGCATACCCAGCGACGACTCCACACACGTCGACACCCACTACCTGCCCGAGGTGTACAAGGAGATGCGCTTCGTGCAGCAGACCAAGGGCACGCGCCTCGTCGTGCCCTCCATCATCCGCATCAAGACACGGCCCGAGTTCTACGACTCCATCTGGGTCAAGCAGAGCGACCCGCAGGCCGCCATGCGCGCCTTCGCCCAGGATCTGCTCCGCCCCATCTTCGAGAACAGTCTCGACGGCATCGACATGGACTACGAGCCTGAGGGCGACCCGCTCTCCGGATCCAACCTCGACTACTTCGTAGCCTACGTCGGACAGTTCGTCGGACCGATGGCCTCGCCCGACAGCACCTTCACCTACCCCGACGGCTTCACCATCAAGGGCAACCCGTCCATGCTTCTCTGCATCGACTACTACAACACCACGCCCAGCGCCAACACGCTGCCCTACACCAACTGGTACGTCAACCAGACCTACGGCGGCAACCCCGGCGGACTGCCCTTCACCGGATGTCCTACCGAGAAGGTGGTCTACACCGAGAACGTGGGCGACAACTGGAAGAGCGCCGAGTGCGGCAAACTGCTCACCTACGCACGCTACCGCCCCGCCACCGGACGCAAGGGAGGATTCGGAGCCTTCTACATGCACCGCGACTACATCAACACCGGATGGGGATGCAACAACTACGCCAACATCCGCCACGGCATACAGATACAGAACCCCGCCGTACACTGACAGCCGCAGCCGCAAACAGACAACAACATTTCAACGCGCGCCACGCCGCACCACGCGGTGAAGCGCCCAAAACACTACAACAATGAACAAAGCAAAATATCTCCTCCTCGCCCTGGCCGCCGTGCTCATGGCTGCCTGCCAGGAGAGCAACGCCGACTACCGCGATGTGGTCTACATCTCCGGCACCATGCAGAAGAACACCATACGCAAGGGCTTCGAAGGCAACGACAGCATCAGCCTCACCGCCACCTGCACGGCCAAGGTCACCACGGCCGTCAAGGCTACCTTCGAGGCCGCTCCCGACCTGCTCGACGCCTACAACAAGCAGGAAGGCTCCTCCTACATCCTTCCCCCCGCCGACGCCTACAGCATCGCCGACGCCACCGTCACCATCGAGCCGGGACAGTTTGTCTCCACCGAGGCCAAGCTCATGATCGCCGACCCCACCAAGTTTGAGGAGGGCAAGAGCTACTGCCTCCCCATACGCATGAAGAGCGACGGCAACGTGCTCGAGTCGGCCTCCACCGCCTACATCGTGTTCGTGCCCATCATCACCACCGACGTGGCCGACATCAACCGCAAGGCCTTCCTCGTGCCCGGCTTCCGCAACAACGAGGCCCTCGGACACCTCTCGCAGCTCACCATGGAGTGCAAGGTCTACGTCAACGACTTCTGCCACACCAACCCCTACATCTCCACTCTCATGGGATGTGAGGAGAACTTCCTCCTGCGCTTCGGCGACGTGTCCTGCGACCCCGACCAGCTGCAGCTCGCCGGTGGCAAGACCGGAGCGCCCTCATGGGACAAGCCCGACAAGGGCACGGCCCACGCCGCCACCTTCCCCACACACTTCCCCACCGGCAAGTGGTGCCACTTCGCCTGCGTATACGACGGACAGCAGATCACCATGTACCTCGACGGCGAACCCATGGGCGACCCCGTCAAGGCCACCGGCGACATCTCCCTTGTATGGAGCTACGACTACGGCACGTCCTACGGCGACAACAACGGCCCCTTCGCCATCGGCTACTCCGCCGGCGGACGCTTCCTCAACGGACGCGTGAGCGAGTTCCGCGTGTGGAACGTGGCACGCACCCCCGCCGACCTGCTCAACAACATCTGCTACGTCGACCCGAAGTCTGAGGGCCTCATCGCCTACTGGCGCTTCTGCGGCACCGACGAGCAGGCCGACGGATCCATCCTCGACCAGACCGGACACGGATACAACGCCATACCGCGCAGCGGCAAGGCATCGTGGGTAGCCAACCACAAGTGCCCCTACTGATCCCCCCACACCCGTCTCAATAGCGAGGAGCGCACACCCCCGCTCCTCATCCCGCTCTTCAAGCATAAAAAAACAAATAATATCTTACGCACAATGAAAACCTCCAAGATATACCTCCTCGGGACCCTGATGCTCGGCGCTGCCGCGCTCACCGCCTGCAGCGACGACGAGAAATACGACGTCACGGGCAATCCCGACAACCTCGTATACGTAGACCAGGGCACAGGCAACGTCACCGAGTGCACCCTCTACCGCACGCCCGCCGGCAACTACGGCGACATTGAGGCCAGCCTCTCGGCACGCCTGCAGTACACCGTCGACGACAGCGTCACCGTCACCGCCGTGGCCGACACGAGCCTCGTCTCCACATTCAACGCCGAGCACGAGACCCAGTACGCCTCCCTCCCCGCCGACGTGCTCGGCGCCGTGGCCTTCACCCCCGCCGGCTTCTCCGCCGGCAGCAACGTGGCCTCCACCGGCGTACACGTCGCCATACCCGAGTCGGCACGCGGCACCCTCACCGCCCCCGACTACGTGCTGCCCGTGCGCCTGGCCGTAGCCTCCGTGGGCGGCAAGCAGACCGCACGCCCCGTGGGCGCATCTGAGACCATGGCCGTGGCCTACCTCGTCATCCACACCACCAGCGACATCATCACCCTCACCGGCAACAACACCGCCGCCTGCTCCATCGTCAAGACGCCCGTGGGCGTGTTCGGCGACATCAGCGCCTCCTTCACCGCCTCGCTGCGCCACGCCATCGGCTCTGACGTGAAGATCTCGGCCAAGGTAGACAACTCGCTCGTCGAGGAGTACAACGCCGAGCACTCCACCTCCTACGCCGCACTGCCCGCCAGCGTCACCGCCAGCGTCACCGCCACCGCCGCCACCGTCACCGCCGGCGACACCGAGGCCAAAGTCACCGTCACCGCCGACAAGGACAAGGCACAGACCCTCGACGGCTCGGCCTACCTCATACCCCTGCGCCTCACCGCCACCTACGCCGACGGCACCACGCAGACCATCGAGAGCGCCAAGGCCTACATCACCCTCACCTTCAAGGAGAGCCTCATCAACAGCAATCCCTCCGCCATCGTCGGCACCACCCAGACCGACTGCTCAGGATGGGAGTGCATCGCCGCCACCAACCTCAACAAGAAGGAGATGAACTGCAGCGCATGGAGACCCACCGGATCCAAACTCAGCGAAGCCTCCTTCACCGTCGACCTCAAGGCCACACACAAGGTGTCGGGCTTCATGACCACCTGCTATGTCATGAACAACAACGGCGTCACCGTCAGCCTCTCCACCGACGGCAACACCTGGACCTCGCTCGGCAGCACCGACGGCTGCAAGACCATCCGCGACAGCAACTGGAACAACTGGTACGTGCTCTACGGCGGCATCTCCGCACGCTACGTACGCTTCGACCTCTCCCTCAACGCCTCCTCATGGGCATGGTCGTACACCAACTATGGATACGCCGACATCATCTGGGGCCTCGCCTTCGACGATTGAACACGCATAGTCCCGCGGACATGTTTTCAGAACAAGTCCCGCGGGACCATTTCGGACTAGCCCCGTAGGGATATTTCGGACGGACAAGCCCCGTAGGGGCGACATAATATAGGGTAGGGGCTTGCCCCTACCTTTTGGCCCTATCCCAACAACCAGCCCCTGTAGGGGGCGCATAATTAAAATGATGCGGAGGTTGAATTATCCGCCCCCTACAGGGGCAACGTTTCCAACGCACGGGTATAGATAGGGGTGCGCTCGACTTTGTCGCTTGCGTCAGCAAGAACCCCTATCCTATATTATGTCGCCCCTACGGGGCTTTACGCCACAAAATTCCCCATCTACGGGGCTATACATCCCGAAATTCCACCCTACGGGGCTTCCCGTCACAAACGCCCGCCCCTACGCATTTCCCCCAAAACCCTAAACCAAAACCCGCAACGCCGCATATGCCATACCTTCTCACCCTCCTCCTCATCATCGCCACCGCCCTGCCGGCCATGGGCCAGAGCGCGCAGCCGCAGTACGACGAGACCTTCCGCCCCGACAACCGCGTGCACGACTTCGGCCACATACGCGAGAGCGACGGACGCGTCACCCACGTCTTCAGCCTGCGCAACGACGGACCCAAGCCCGTCGCCATCTCCGCCGTCAACACCTGGTGCGGATGCATGGTGGCCTCCTACACCAAGCGCGCCGTGCGCCCCGGCGAGACCGCACACGTCACCGTCACCCTCGACCCCGACCACAAGAGCGGCAAGTTCATCAAGCAGGTCGTCGTGCTCACCGACGGCGGCAAGAAGTACGTGCGCCTGTGGGTCAAGGCCGACATCACCCCCCAGGTGCACCCCATCGCCGAAGAGTGCCCCTACGACTTCGGCCAGGGCCTGTGGATGAGCCAGAAGATGCTCCCCTTCCCCGACCTCGACAAGGGACAGGAGTACGCCTACGAACTGCGCGTGGGCAACAACACCTCACGCAAGATGACCGTCACCTTCACCCGGCGCCCCGACAACCGCGTGTTGCGCATGCCCGAGAGCCTCACCCTCGCCCCTGGCGAGCGCCGCAGCATACGCGTGTCCTACCGCTACCCCCGCCGCCATCCCCGCGCCTGCTACGTCGACATCATCCCCACCGTCAACGGCAAGGCCGCCCGCCCGCTGCGCATACAGTGGAACGCCGCCGGCAAGTTCCGGATCGTAGGGTAGAGGCGCACCGCCCACACAGAAAGCAGACACAGGAGGTACACAAGACCGATGCAGCCGCACAAGACAATCCCAGCCCCGTGGTGGCATAACATTCCCAGCCCCGTAGGGGCGACATAATATAGGATAGGGGTTCTTGCTAAGGCAAGCGACAAAGTCGAGCGTACCCTATCTCAATCGGAATACGCAAAATCAGCCCCTGTAGGGGGCGCATAATTCAACCATATTCAATTTAATTATGCGCCCCCTACAGGGGCAACGTTTGAGATACCCGTCCAAAGATAGGGCCGAGGCCCTATCCTATACTATGCCGCCCCTACGGGGCTTGGAGTACAAGCGGCCACATCAAGGGAGACCGAAAAGGCGCAAGGCAAACGGCGGTACATATCCCAGCCCTGCAGGGGCGTAACGATCCCAGCCCAGGGTAAGGAGGGAACTCAGCGACCGACGTAACCCTGGGTTTCGTATACGCAATTGACGGCTGGCCTGTAAGGTCAGCACAACAACGTATGGGATTGTGGTGACCTTACAGGCCACCCTTGCCGCGAACCAATTGACCCAGGGTTACGTCGGTCGCTTCGCTCCCTCCTCACCCTGGGCTGCGGTCGTGTCGCCCCTGCAGGGCTTGCATCTACCTCCACCATCCTATATCCGCGGGTTCCCTTCGGTCACCCGCGTTTATGCACATTTGCCCCCTCCGGGGACAGACCACATGTATGCCGCTCCCGTACGTTTCCAAACGGAAAACCACGCGTATCCATTCGGCACGGTTTTTTTGACAAACGCCGCCATTTACCCTCTGCGCACTACATATTTTCGCATATTCGCCCATAAACCTGACATATTTATTCACTTTAACATTTTTTGATACAAAAAAAATTTTTTTGGTCATTTTTTCCGTAACTTTGCATCGGTATGTCCAATTAGCGCCCTCTTCCGCCGCCGGACAGCCACAGGAATACCGCCCCCCGACGGGCCGACAAAAGGAACCATAAGGAAAAAGTACGGAATACCAGACATCTCAACCCGCCCCCGCCATCTCTTCGCCGTGGGCGGCGACCGACCATCTCAACAGATATTTTTTCACATCACACCAATCTCTTCAACAACGAAAAACATCATGCGTATGAAAGGGAAACATCTACTCGCACACTATTTCCACAGGGCACTTGCCCTCGCCGCCATCGTCACCGCTACCGCAGGGACGGTAAAGGCACAGACAAACATCATCACCGATTTCACATCCACAAACGGATTTACCAAGACCACCGAAATAGACTGGTCGTACCAGACACTGCAGGTCAAGGTAGACATCAGCAAGCAAAGCAATGCGTTCAACATCTTGAATATCGGTACAGTTGGCGACAACCAGGAAAACGACGGAAAGGCAAAAACATCCAACGGTGCCGTTGTCCATCTCTACTACTATAATAATAATACCAGCGATAAACATCTTGACGTAAGATTCTGCACATACACTGACGACCAGAACTACTCCAACACCGGTTACACTCTGTCTGACCACGGCAACATTCTCTACATCACGTTCAACAAGAAAAACGGTCTGACCCTCACCGACGGCAACGGAAAAACGGTAGCAACATACGCCTACTCGTCATACGCAAAGTATTTCGACAAGATCACGGCCAACAACTCCTTTGACGTAAGTGCCAACACCAACTCCACAAATACCGTCTATGAGTACGCACGCCTCAAGGGTGTCACCGTCGCCTCCACCCCCGACAACCTGGGCATGTACGCCGTGACGGGATGGACCGACACCGCCG
The DNA here is from genome assembly GCA_963637655.1 of bacterium. GTDB lineage: Bacteria > Bacteroidota > Bacteroidia > Bacteroidales > Bacteroidaceae > Prevotella. The sequence continues at coordinate 65,551 of CAVHOL010000002.1, forward strand.
ATGACATCAACGACGTCCTCGCCGACGCCACCAAGCCCGCCTTCGATCTCACCGCCCTGACCTGCCCCTTCACCGTCACACCGGCCAACAAGAACGCCATCGTGGTCGTAGGGGGCACCATCACCCAGGCCGGCGTACCCACACCCTACAAGACGGACTGGAAGGGCACGACCAACCTCGTCGTCATCGACGATACCAAGGAGAGAATGGCTGCCGTAGGCCGAATCGACCTCATCGACGACTCCAACTACTACCCCGTATACACCGGCCACGCCATCATCACCACCACAAATAGCGGCGGCTTCACCTACACACGCACCGTGGAAATGTCAACCGCCACATACGGCAATGCCAAATGCTTCTCCCTGTGCCTGCCCATGGAGCTCAAGACCATACCCGAAGGGGTCACCGTGTGGGCCTTCAACGCCGAAAAGTCGTCAGGCACCCACGTCGTCTTCAACAATGTCTCGAGCGTACAGGCAAACACGCCCTACTTCGCCGAGACCACCCAGAACGTCACCATCAGCGCATCGGTTGAAAGCGGCATGCTCGACATGACCGCACCCAAGACCATCAGCGGCACCAGCACCACCGCCACACCCCTCGTCCTTCACGGCAACTACGGCGTCGTCGCCGGCAACGGCACGCAGTACGCCTTGCAGAACACCTATACGACAAGCGGCAAGCTGATATCATTCAAGAAATTCAACGCCGGCAGCACCATCGACGCCTTCCGCGCCTACATCACCAGTGCCAGCAGCTCCGATGCCGACGACCTCTCCGCCTACACCCTCTCCTTCGACGAGGCCACAGCCATCCGTGACATCCGCAACGAAGGCAGCGCCGCCACCGACATCTACACCGTCGACGGACGCCGCACCGGCGCCACCTCCCTCCAGAGCCTGCCCCACGGACTCTACATACAGGGCGGCAAGAAGGTCGTAGTGAAGTAAGGCACACCCCGCAATGCCGACAGACAACATACGTTCAACCAAAAAGCATACCCAATTATGAAGCACACATATCAGCAACCCGCCATCAGCGTCATCACCCCCCTCACCGAGTACCACCTGCTCGAAGGCAGCCGTGAACTCACCGGCGAAACCGACACCACCACCGGTACCACCGGAGGCCACGCCGACTCCAACACCACCGACATCTGGGAGACCGACGAGGAAAACAACGACGTCATCTGGGGCAAGCACTGACGCACACCCCGGCGCAGTGCCGGACAACGGCACACACAACAAGCAAAAAGACTACATAAATACAGATTTCCGCCCTGCGTGAGCAGAGCCACAGACACGAGGCCCGGACCAAAAAGTCCGGGCCTCGTCGCATTATAGTAGGTGCGGTGTCCCACCGCACAATGACAGGAAATGCAAGAAGAAAACGCATGTGAAACAATAGTAGGTGCGGTGTCCCACCATCCAGCCCCGTAGGGGCGGCATAATATAGCGTAGGGGCTTGCCCCTACGTTTTAGACGTTTGTTTTAGCCGTTGCCCCTGTAGGGGGCGCATAATTCAACCCGCACAGAGAAATTTAATTATGCGCCCCCTACAGGGGCATCTTTGTGCACATCCTGTGAGGTAGGGCCAAGGCCCTACCCTATATTATGCCGCCCCTACGGGGCTGGACGGTGTCCCACCGCAAACCAAGAAGATCATAGTAGGTGCGGTGTCCCACCGCACAATGTCAGCAAACGCAAGAAGACATGGCATATACCCCGTACTGTGCGGTGAGACACCGCACCTACTGCATCGGCAAATGCAAATACCGCCCCGTCCAACTTTTTTCACAATTTTCTCCTATCTGTTTTTGCATCTGAAAGATTTTTGCTAAATTTGCAGTTAAACCAACCTCACACCCAAAATCCAAAACAAGAACACCACACCCTTCAGGCGCAAGCCACACCACACCCAACCCCTAAAAAAACACCCCGACACCGCACACCCCGCACGGCACGGCAACCGACGGCACCACGGCATCCCTGCACGCCCCGGCGCACAGGAAGCCTCCGCACATACACACTTTAGGAAACACTTTAGGAATAGTATATAAATGACTTTGATTGGAAAACGGACACCGTGATGATGTCCTGACGCGGAAGCAGCGGCTCCCGCGTTTTTTTGTGCCTATACGACAGCAAAAAGACAGGCACTACAAGATTTTTTGCCTACCTTTGCCCCTACTCAGCAAAAATCTCCAAAGAATCCCGCAAAGAATTCCCCAAAAAACCCGCATAAAAAATTCGCACCGCCATGACCCGCACCGCCACACCGCAAGCACCTCACGCCGCAGAAGGCCGCCGCCCCCTGCTGAGCGTCGTCGTGCCCGTATACCGCGTGGAGCACACGCTCGACGAGGCCGTGGAGAGCATCCTCGCCCAGGATGCCGACCTCGAGGCGGTGCTCGTCGACGACGGGTCGCCCGACCGCTGCCCCGCCTTCTGCGACGCCTGGGCCGCACGCGATGCGAGGGTGCGCGTCATCCACCGCCCCAACGGCGGACTGTCGGCCGCCCGCAACGACGGCATCGCCGCCGCCCGCGGCGAGTACATCACCTTTGTCGACTCCGACGACCGCCTCGAGCGCGGCACCTACGCCCCGCTCCTCCAGACGCTCCTCGCCCACCCCGACTACGACGTGATAGAGTACGGCGTGCGCTGCGAGGGCCGTCCCGACGGCTACACCGCCCTGCAGCCCGAGGAGCGCGTGTACGCCAGCCTCCGGGCGTGGTGGCTCGAGGGCCGCGGCTACACCCACACCTACGCCTGGAACAAGATCTTCCGCCGCAGCCTCTTCGACGGACTCCGCTTCCCCGAGGGCCACACATTCGAGGACGCCCACACCATACCCCGGGCCATCGCCCGCGCCCGCCGCACGGCCGTCACCCCCCACGGCACCTACGTCTACCGCTGGAACCCCGACGGCATCACCGCCGGCGCCGGCGCCGCCGACCTCGGCGACCTGCTCGACGCCCACCTCGACGCCATCCGCCGCCTCGCCATCCGCCCCGCAGGGCGCGACGAGCAGGCCTACTGGCTCCACGCCGCCAACATACAGGTCACCCTCTGCCGCCTCACCGGCGAAGCGCCCCGCCTGCCCCGCCGCCTGCTCAATCCCCTCCTCTTCACCGGCCGCAACCGCTGGAAAGCGCTCGCCCTCGACCTGCTCGGCATCAGGGGCGTGGCACGGCTGTTCGGGAACGGGCGGGGAAAAGCATGAAAGCGGGACAACCCCATGGAAGTCCACACACATCCAGCCCCGTAGGGTAAAACACAGGCAAGGAAAAAGCCCGCAAGCAAGGCAAAGCCCCGTAGGGGCGGCATAATATAGGGTAGGGGTTTACCCCTACCTTTCGCCCATACCACAACAACCAGCCCCTGTAGGGGGCGCATAATTCAACCTCCGCAAACATTGAATTATACGCCCCCTACAGGGGCAACGTTTGTGATACCCATTGGAAATGGTAGGGGCAAGCCCCTACCCTATATTATGCCGCCCCTACGGGGCTGGTATTGCTACACCACATTATGCTGCCCATACGGTGCTGGTACTCTTGCACCGCCATGCGAATTATGGCAATTCTCCACTGCGCGACCATGCATACAATACCCCGCCGGCAAATTTTCGCCCCCCTTTTTTTGCCGTCCCCAAAAAAATTGCGTACTTTTGGAGCGGACACCCCGCTGACACACGGCAGGGCCGCCGCGCCCCATTCCGGGACACCCCAGACACACTACCCACCACCGGCGCGGCCACCACGCCCCGCCCGCAACCAAGAGGAGGAAACACCATGAACACAGAAGAAAAGATCATCACCCAGGAAAATTTCGAGGATACCTACGTCGACAGCATCGAGGAAGAGCGCATCGACAAGTTCGTCTGCGACGAGATGGCGCGGCAGATACACCGCTACATCAAGGCCATGTCTGGCTCCAAGAGCATGATGCTCCGCTTCGAGGAGCAGCTCTCCACCCTCACCGTCGCCGAGAAGGAGACCGCCATCGCCAAGTACATCGACCTCAACCGCAAGGTGCTCAGCGGGCTCGACTTCAAGATCGTGCTCACGCGCGCCATGGCCAACTACTGCGACACCTTCAGCTACCTGCTGCGCCTGGTCAACGACAAGCGCAAGATGGTATACTACCTCAACCGCATACGCCAGAAGTACGTGCAGTGGCACGAGGTGTACGAGGAGAACGGCAAGTTCGGCATCAAGGACCACAACGGCCGCACGCTCATCCCCGCCGAGTACGACTTCCTGCGCTGGTCGTACGTCTACGTCGACGACCTCGTGCAGATGCCCGTCATCGCCCAGAAGGACGGCAAGATGGGCCTCGTGCGCCCCGACGGCCACGGCACCCCCGTCACCCCCTTCGTCTACGACGACATCTCCCTGCGCGACGAAGACCCCTACTACGAGGCCACGCGCGACGGCGTCGAAGGGTACATCGAGTGGGGCGGCACGTTCCGGGAGAAGGGGCAGTAGAAAGGACAAGGCAAAGGCCGCAAGCAAGACAAAGCCCCGCAAGGTAAAACACAGGCGAGGAAAAGGCCCGCAAGCAAGGCAAAGCCCCGTAGGGCGAGGAAAAACGCAAGTAAGGAAAAGCCCCGAAGGGGCGACATAGTATAGGATAGGGGTTCACCCCTATCTCAAACATAATTCGCAAACGTTGCCCCTGTAGGGGGCGCATAATTCAACCCGCACGGAGAAATTTAATTATGCGCCCCCTACAGGGGCAATGTTTGTGATCCATTGGCAATGGTAGGGCCGAGGCCCTACCCTATACTATGTCGCCCCTACGGGGCTTTGCCTCACTTGCGGTTTTTCTCTTGTCTATATCTTTGCCTTCCACAATTCCCCAATTCCCAATTCCCAATCACCATTTCCCAATTCCCCGTTTTCCCCTTTTTCCCCCCAACCCTTCACGCATTCCTACTTTTATTTGTATCTTTGCACCTGTATATACAAACTTATAACAAGACATGTCACTAAAATGTGGAATCGTGGGACTGCCCAACGTAGGCAAGTCCACACTCTTCAATTGCCTTTCCAACGCCAAGGCACAGGCAGCCAACTTCCCCTTCTGCACCATAGAGCCCAACGTGGGCGTCATCACCGTGCCCGACGAACGCCTCACCCGTCTGGCAGAGATCGTACACCCGGGCCGCATCGTGCCCGCCACCTGCGAGATTGTCGACATCGCCGGACTCGTCAAGGGAGCCAGCAAGGGCGAGGGACTGGGTAACAAGTTTCTCGGCAACATACGCGAGACCGACGCCATCATACACGTGCTGCGCTGCTTCGACGACGAGAACATCGTGCGTGAGGGCGGCGCCGCCGTCAACCCCATAGAAGACAAGGAGACCATCGACACCGAGCTGCAGCTCAAGGACCTCGAGACCGTCGAGGCCCAGCTGCCCAAGCAGCAGAAGATCGCCGCCACCGGCAACAAGGACGCAAAGGTGGCCGTCGCCGTGCTCGAAGCCTACAAGGAAGCCCTCGACAAGGGACTCAACGCCCGCACCGTCACCTTCGACACCAAGGAGGAGCAGCGCGCCGCCCACGACCTCTTCCTGCTCACGGCCAAGCCCGTGCTCTACGTCTGCAACGTCGACGAGGCCTCCGCCCGCGAGGGCAACGCCTACTCCGCCCAGATCGCCCAGATCGCCGCCAGCGAGGGCGCCGAGATGCTCGTCATCGCCGCCAAGACCGAGGAAGACATCGCCTCGCTCGAGACCTACGACGACAAGAAGATGTTCCTCGACGAGCTCGGCCTCGAGGAGAGCGGCGTCAACCGCCTCATCAAGAAAGCCTACGCCCTGCTCAACCTCCAGACCTTCATCACCGCAGGCGAGATGGAAGTCAAGGCCTGGACCTACCACAAGGGATGGAAAGCCCCGCAGTGCGCCGGCGTGATACACACCGACTTCGAGAAGGGATTCATCCGCGCCGAGGTCATCAAGTACGACGACTACATCAAGTACGGCTCAGAAGCCGCCGTGCGCGAAGCCGGCAAGCTCGCCATCGAGGGCAAGGAGTACCTCGTGGAGGACGGCGACATCATGCACTTCCGCTTCAACGTATAGCACCGGCCTGCAGCGAGGCGCAAGCCGCCCGCACCCCGCCGACACACACCTACCCGGCGGCGGGCCCCGGCCACCGCACCCGGCCCGCCCCACAACCCCCATACCGCCATGCCACAATACATACTCTGGAACCCCGACCTCGTGGCCCTGCACCTCGGTCCGCTCGCCATCAGATGGTACGCCCTCTGCTGGCTCGCCGGCCTGCTCGCCGGCTACCTCATCGTCAAGCGGCTCTACCGCCGCCAGGGACTCAGCGACGAGGTGTTCGACCCGCTCTTCATCTACTGCTTCGTCGGCATCCTCGCCGGCGCGCGCCTCGGCCACTGCCTCTTCTACGAGCCCGGCTACTTCCTCTCCTCGGGGCAGCACATCGTGGAGATGATCCTCCCCATACGGTTCACCGCCGACGGCGTACACTTCACCGGCTACGAGGGCCTCGCCTCGCACGGCGGCACCATCGGCCTGATCATCGCCATACTGCTCTACGTCAGGAAGACCCGCGTGCCCCTGTGGCGCGTGCTCGACAACATCGCCATCGCCACCCCCGTGGCCGCCTGCTGCATACGCCTGGGCAACCTGATGAACTCCGAGATTATCGGCCGCGTCACCGACGTGCCCTGGGCCTTCATCTTCCAGCGCGTCGACGCCTACCCCCGCCACCCCGGACAGCTCTACGAGGCCCTGTGCTACCTCGCCTTCTTCTTCATCGGCCTGGCCGTGTACCGCCGCCGCCCGCAGCTGGCCGGCACCGGCTTCTTCTTCGGCCTGTGCCTCACCCTCATCTTCACCTCCCGCTTCATCATAGAGTACACCAAGGAAGTGCAGGAAGCCTTCGAGGCCGCCCTCCCCATCGACATGGGACAGATACTCTCCCTGCCCTTCATCGCCGTCGGCATATGGTGCATGGTACGCGCCCGCAACAAGGCCGCGCAATGACAGCGGCCCCAAACCGGCAGCAAACGCACACCCACAACGCCCCCACAACAGACAACAAAACCACCACACGACATCACACCACACTATGGAATACAACTTCAGAGAAATAGAGAAACGCTGGCAGCAGCAGTGGGTCAAGGACAAGACCTACCACGCCACCGAAGACCCCGACAAGAAGAAATACTACGTGCTCAACATGTTCCCCTACCCCTCGGGAGCCGGACTCCACGTAGGACACCCCCTGGGCTACATCGCCTCCGACATCTACGCCCGCTACAAGCGGCTGTGCGGCTACAACGTGCTCAACCCCATGGGCTACGACGCCTACGGCCTGCCCGCCGAGCAGTACGCCATACAGACCGGCCAACACCCCGAGAAGACCACCGAGGACAACATCGCGCGCTACCGCAGCCAGCTCGACAAGATAGGCTTCTCCTTCGACTGGGACCGCGAGGTGCGCACCTGCGACCCCAAGTACTACCACTGGACACAGTGGGCCTTCATCCGCATGTTCGGATCCTACTTCGACAACACCCTGCAAAAGGCGCAGCCCATCGCCGCCCTTGAAGCCCACTTCGCCGCACACGGCACCGAGGGCGTCAATGCCGCACAGAGCGAGGAGCTCACCTTCACCGCCGACGAGTGGAACGCCTACGACAGCCTGCAGCGCCAGCGCGTGCTCATGAACTACCGCATAGCCTACCTCGGCGAGACCATGGTCAACTGGTGTCCCGGACTGGGCACCGTCCTGGCCAACGACGAGGTCGTGGGCGGCGTCAGCGAGCGCGGCGGCTACCCCGTCGTGCAGAAGAAGATGCAGCAGTGGTGCCTGCGCACCTCGGCCTACTCCCAGCGCCTGCTCGACGGACTCGACACCGTAGACTGGTCAGACTCGCTCAAGGAGACCCAGCGCAACTGGATCGGACGCTCCGAAGGCACCGAGATGCAGTTCCGCATCGACGGCACCGACACCGTCTTCACCATCTTCACCACACGCGCCGACACCATCTTCGGCGTCACCTTCATGGTGCTCGCCCCCGAGAGCGAGCTCGTGGCACAGGTCACCACCCCCGGCCACCGCGAAGAGGTCGAGGCCTACGTCGCCGCCACCAAGAAGCGCACCGAGCGCGAGCGCATCGCCGACCGCAGCGTCAGCGGCGTGTTCACCGGCGCCTACGCCGTCAACCCCTTCACCCAGGAGAAGATACCCGTATGGGTGTCCGACTACGTGCTCGCCGGCTACGGCACGGGCGCCATCATGGCCGTACCCGCCCACGACTCGCGCGACTACGCCTTCGCACGCCACTTCGGCCTGCCCGTCATCCCCCTGATCGAGGGCGCCGACGTGTCGGAGCAGAGCTTCGACGCCAAGGAGGGCACCGTCACCAACTCGCCCAAGGCCGGCACCGACACCCTCGACGGCTTCTCGCTCAACGGACTGAGCGTCGCCGAGGCCATCGCCGCCACCAAGCAGTTTGTCACCGCCCACGGCATGGGCCGCGTCAAGGTCAACTACCGCCTGCGCGACGCCATCTTCTCGCGCCAGCGCTACTGGGGCGAGCCCTTCCCCGTATACTACAAGGACGGCATGCCGCAGATGCTCCCCGAGGAGTGCCTGCCCCTCACCCTGCCCGAGATCGACAAGTACCAGCCCACCGAGACCGGAGAGCCGCCCCTCGGACGCGCACGCCTCTGGGCATGGGACACCGCCGCACGCAAGGTCGTCGACAAGGCCCTCGTCGACAATGAGACCGTCTTCCCCCTCGAGCTGAACACCATGCCCGGCTTCGCCGGATCGTCAGCCTACTACCTGCGCTACATGGATCCCGACGACACCCAGGCCCTCGTCAGCCCCGAGGCCGACCAGTACTGGCGCGCCGTCGACCTCTACGTGGGCGGCGCCGAGCACGCCACGGGCCACCTCATCTACTCCCGCTTCTGGAACAAGTTCCTCCACGACCTCGGCGTCAGCTGCGAGGAGGAGCCCTTCCGCAAGCTCGTCAACCAGGGCATGATACAGGGCCGCTCCAACTTCGTCTACCGCGTCAACAGCGACAACCACGACAAGGCACCCGTCTTTGTCAGCGCCGGACTCCGCAAGGACTACGACACCACACCCATACACGTCGACGTCAACATCGTCGACGCCGACATCCTCGACACAGAAGCCTTCCGCAAGTGGCGTCCCGAGTACGCCGATGCCGAGTTTGTGCTCGAAGACGGCAAGTACGTCTGCGGATGGGCCGTGGAGAAGATGTCGAAGTCGATGTTCAACGTGGTCAACCCCGACATGATCGTCGAGCGCTACGGCGCCGACACGCTCCGCCTCTACGAGATGTTCCTCGGCCCGGTAGAAGCCCACAAGCCCTGGGACACCAACGGCATTGACGGCTGCCACCGCTTCCTCAAGAAGCTGTGGAACCTCTTCTACGACCCGCGCACCGGCGCCTTCCTGCCCGCCGACGGCACCCCGTCGGCCGAAAGCCTCAAGACCGTGCACAAGCTCATCAAGAAGGTCACCGAAGACATCGAGAAGTTCTCCTACAACACCTCCGTCTCCGCCTTCATGATCGCCGTGGGCGAACTGGCGCAGCAGCACTGCACCGACCGCACCCTGCTCGAGACGCTCACCGTGCTCATCGCCCCCTTCGCCCCCCACATGGCCGAAGAGCTGTGGCACGCCTTCGGGCACGAGGCCACCGTGTGCGACGCCCGCTGGCCCGAGTACGACCCGCAGTACCTCGTGGAGAGCCAGATGCAGCTCACCGTCTCCTTCAACGGCAAGGCCCGCTACCAGGCCCAGTTCCCCGCCGACGCCGACAACGCCGCCATCGAGCAGTCAGTGCTCGCCGACGAACGCTCCACCAAGTACCTCGAAGGCAAGCGCGTGGTCAAGGTCATCATCGTGCCCAAGCGCATCGTCAATATCGTGGTGAAGTAAACAAAAGACACCGCAAGGGCGGCACAATCGCAGCCCAAGGGGTGAGCGGAAAAAAACGAAGGAGAAACATTCCAAGTACGGCATGTTCACCCCCGCAAGCAAGACAAGCACATACCAGCCCTGAAAGGGCGTAACGATCCCAGCCCAGGGTGAGCAGAGCGGCGACAGCCGCGAAGCGTAACCCTGGGTTGAATGGTTCGCAGTCAAGGGTGGCCTGTAAGGTCACCACAACAACATGAAGGATTGTGCTGACCTTACAGGCCAGCCGTCATCGCGTTCATGGGAACCCAGGGTTACACCTCGTCACTACGTTCCTCGGTTCACCCTGGGCTACGGCCGTAACGCCCCTGCAGGGCTCCTTCCCCCCACCTCAATAATCATCCACCCTAAAAAACCCAAACCCAGCCCAACACTATGATGTCAAAGCAAACCATACTTCGCGAAGTCAAGGACTACTTCAACATCACCTTCGGACTGATGCTCTACACCTTCGGCTTCACCGTCTTCCTGCTGCCCTACAAGATCGTGACCGGCGGCATCACGGGTATCGGCGCCATCATCTTCTACGCCACCCGCTTCCCCGTGCAGTACACCTTCTTCATCGTCAACGTGGCCCTCATCATCGCCGCCCTCCGCATACTCGGATGGCGCTTTCTGATGAAGACCATCTACGCCACGTTTGCCCTGACCGTCATGCTGCAGTTCGCCCAGGACATCGTGCAGCAGCCCGACGGCACGTTCTACAAGCTGCTGGGCGAGGGCAACGACTTCATGTCGCTCATCATCGGCTGCCTCATCACCGGCACGTCGCTGGCCATCGTCTTCCTCAACAACGGGTCGACGGGCGGCACCGACATCATCGCCGCATCCGTCAACAAGTTCTACAACGTCTCGCTCGGACGCGTGCTCATCATGGTCGACGTCTGCATCATCGGCAGCTGCGTCTTCATCGACTCGTTCGGCGCCATCGACATACGCCTGCAGAAGGTGGTCTTCGGCCTCTGCACCATGTTTGTGGAGTGCACCATGCTCGACTTCGTGATGAACTGGCAGCGGCAGAGCGTGCAGTTCCTCATCTTCTCGCGCAAGTACAAGGAGATCGCCGAAGCCATCACCCAGACCACCGACCACACCCTCACCCTGCTCGACGGCCACGGCTGGTACACCGGCAACGAGATGAAGGTGATCTGCCTGCTGGCCAAGAAGCGCGAGTCGGTGCTCATCTTCCGCCTCATCAAGACCATCGACCCCGCCGCGTTCGTCAGCCAGTCGAGCGTCATCGGCGTGTTCGGCGAAGGCTTCGACCCCATCAAGGTGCGCGTCAAGAAGAAGGACAAGCACAACTACTGGACCAGCCCCTCCAGCTTCCTGCACAACCCGTAAGCCGAGGCAAGTCCAAGAACATTTCTAAGGGAAAATCCAACAAGCCCACAGAAACCCCCGCAGAAAAAGTCACAAAAAAAACACAGAAAAAATGGACGCAAAGAAAATAGTATTCGCCACCAACAACGCCCACAAGCTCGAGGAGATACGCGACATCCTCGGCCCCGGCTACGAGATACTCTCCCTGGCCGACATCGGCTGCCACGCCGACATACCCGAGACCGGCGACACCCTCGAGGAGAACGCCCTGCAAAAGGCGCGCTACGTCTACACCCACTACCACCTCTCCTGCTTCGCCGACGACACCGGCCTCGAGGTCGACGCCCTCGACGGCGCCCCCGGCGTACACAGCGCCCGCTACGCCGAAGGCACCGACCACGACAGCGAGGCCAACATGGACCGCCTCCTGCGCGAGCTCCGCGGCAAGGACGACCGCCGCGCCCGCTTCCGCACCGTCATCTGCCTCATCGAGCAGCAGCCCGTCTGCCCCTGCGGATGCACCGCCATACCCAAGGTGCGGCTCTTCGAGGGCAGCGTCGAGGGCACCATCGCCACCGAGCGCCACGGCACCCAGGGCTTCGGCTACGACCCCCTCTTCATACCCGAAGGCTACAGCCAGACCTTCGCCCAGCTCGGCGAAGACATCAAGAACGGCATCTCCCACCGCGCACGCGCCGTGGCCCGCCTCGCCGAGCACTTCGCCAAGACAGCGGAAAAAGCAGAAGGAAAACCCGGCGAAAAGTCCGCCGAAGCAAAGGCGTAGCGCCAGAGCAGAAAAACGCACGGCAGACATACAAGACCATCCATACCCCCACGGCCCATGCTCCTCTCCGTCCTCATACCCACCTACAACCACGACTGCACGCCCCTCGTGAGCGCCCTCGCGCGCCAGGCCGCCGCCCTCGGACCGGAGGCCTGCGAGATCGTCGTGGCCGACGACGGGTCAGACGATGCTGCAGCCCTGGCCGCCAACCGCACCGTCGCGCACATACCCCAGTGCCGCTACGTAGAACGCGGCCGCAACACCGGCCGCTCCGCCATACGCAACTACCTCGCCCGCCAGGCCCGCGGAGAGTGGCTCCTCTACATCGACAACGACATGGCCGTGCACAGCACCGACTACCTCGCGCGCTACGCCCGCCACCCCCTCGTGCAGACATCCCGCCCCGGCGACGCACCCTGCCTGCTCTACGGCGGATACACCGTCGGCGGCGACCCCCGCACCCTCCGCCACAACCTGCGCTACGCCTACGAGAAGGCACACACGGCCAACGGCTCCGCCGCCGAGCGCAACGCCCGCCCCCACGCCGACTTCCACACCTCCAACTTCCTCACCCCCCGCACCGTCATGCTCGCCCACCCCTTCGACGAGCGCATACGCCGCTACGGCTACGAAGACGTGCTCTGGGGCAAGACGCTCGCCGCAGCCGGCATCGGCGTGCAGCACATCGACAACCCCCTGGGCTTCGACACCTTCGAGACCAACAGGCAGTTTCTTGCCAAGACCGACGAGGCCATGCTCACCCTCGCCGAACTCGCCCCCGAACTGGAAGGCTACTCCGCCCTCCTGCCCCTGGCCCGCCGCATACGCCGCGCCCACATGGCCGCCATCGTCGAAAAAACGGCACAAAACATCATCCGGCCCCTCCTCGAAGGCAATAATACCAGCCTTTTCTTGTTTAATATGTACAAGCTCGGCCGCCTGCTCGCCGCACAGCGCACCCTCAGCCGCTGACCGCGCCCCGCACGCAGCCCCGCATACCGCCCTACATACAAACACGCGCACACTATGAACATACGCCGCCACATCATGCAGGCCGCAGCCGCAGCCGCAGCCGTCCTGCTCCTCACCTTCCTGCCCGCAGGCGCACACGCCGCCAAGATAGGCACCTGGAAAAACTACCTCTCCTACTACGACATCTCCTACCTCTGCGAGGGAGGCGGACGCGTATGGGCACTCGCCTCCGGCAACCTCTTCTCCTACAACCCCACCGACGGCGACGTGCAGACCTACGACAAGGTCAACGGGCTCAGCGCCACCGGCATCAAGGCCATCGCCTGGTGCCAGGGAGCACACCGCCTCGTGGTCGTCTACACCAACGGCCTGATAGACTTCATCTCAGAGAAGGGCGACATCGTCTGCCTCTCCGACTTCTACTCCAAGACCACCTCGTCAGACAAGACCGTCAACGCCCTCACCGTCAGCGGCTCGCACGCCTACGTCAGCATGGGCTTCGGCATACTCGACATCGACGTCGCCAGAGCAGTCGTGGCCAACACCTACAACCTCGGCACCTCCGTCAACGCCACCAGCCTCCACGGCACCGACATCGTCGCCGCCACCGCCAGCGGCGTCTACACCGCCAAGACCACCGACAACCTGCTCGACCGCACACAGTGGCGGCGGCTCACCGACAAGGCCTTCACCCACACCTACTGGCTCGGCGGACAGTGCATCGTGCTCAGCCTCTACGACATGTACACCATAGACCTCGCCGACGGCACCCTCACCTTCTGCTGGAAACCGGGCTTCACCGACATCTGCGCCACCGACAACCGCCTCGTCTTCTACGGCTACGGCGGCACCTACTTCCAGGACACACCCGCCAAGCACTTCACCGTGTCGACCGCCATCAGCGCCCTCTACCCCACCGGCAAGACCACCGACAAGGGCGACGAGTACTGGGCCGCCACCGGCGACGGACGCATCGTCAAGGCATACTTCATGGAGGACGCGCCCGCCACCTTCGACGAGACCGCCGCCATCAAGGCCGACGGACCCAAGTACCAGTGGTGCGGACGCCTCAAGATACGCAACTCCCTGCTCTACGCCACCTCCGGATACAGCGACACCAACCCCTACACCTCACCCTCCGTACAGGTATGGGACGGCAACGCCTGGACCACCTACGACGAGTCGTTCGTCGAGGCACTCGGCCACAGCTACCTCGTCGGCTTCGACTTCGACATCGACCCCAAAGACCCCAGCCACCTCTTCCTCGGCACCCGCACCGGACTCTACGAATTCCAGTCGGGCAAACTCACCAAGGCCTACGACACCGACAACAGCCCGCTCAAGGCAGTGGAAGGCGTAGCCAAGCCCCAAAACTACACCTACGCCGACGGCACCCTCTTCGACGACGACGGACGCCTGTGGGTGTTCAACGGCTTCTCCAACACCACCTCCCTCATGAGCCTGCACAACGGCAAGTGGACCCAGCACCACAACAAGGCCTTCACCGACAACGACGGACGCTCCTTCATCCTGCAGCGCACACTCATGCGCGACAGCCGCGGACTCTACTGGATGACCAACTACCACTGGATGTACCCCGCCCTGGCCTGCTACCAGCCCTCCTCCGACCCCGACACCGAAGGCGGCGACGCCGCCAAGAAGTACACCGCGTTTGTCAATGAGGACGGCACCGCCCTCCAGGTGCAGAACGTCTCGTGCTGCATGGAAGACAACGACCACAACATCTGGATCGGCACCGACGTCGGACCCCTCTACCTGCCCTCCGCACAGATCGGCACCGACGACGACACCTTCATGCAGGTCAAGGTGCCCCGCAACGACGGCACCAACCTCGCCGACTACCTCCTCACCGGCATCAACGTCACCGCCATGGCCACCGACGGCGCCGGACGCAAGTGGTTCGGCACGGCCGGATACGGCGTCTACCTCATCTCGGCCGACAACATGCAGCAGGTGCAGCACTTCACCACCGACAACTCCGCACTCGTCTCCGACGAGATACTGAGCATCGCCGTCGACGCCAAGACCGGAGAAGTGTACATCGGCACCGACAAGGGACTCTGCTCCTACACCAGCGAAGCCTCCGAGCCCGCCGAAGACATGACCAAGGACAACGTCTACGCCTACCCCAACCCCGTGCGACCCGACTACACCGGATACATCACCGTCACCGGACTCACCCTCGACGCCGACGTCAAGATCGTCACATCCGCAGGCGCCCTCGTCACCCAGGGACACAGCACCGGCGGCTCCTTCCTCTGGGACGGATGCGACACCAAAGGCAAGCCCGTCGCCTCCGGCGTCTACATGGTCGTCACCGCCAAGGCCGACGGATCAAAAGGCACCGTATGCAAGATAGCCGTCGTGAGGTAAGGACAAAAAAACGACAAGCCCTGCATAGCCCCGTAGGGGCGACATAATATAGGGTAGGGGTTCACCCCTACCTTTCGCCCATACCACAACAACCAGCCCCTGTAGGGGGCGCATAATTAAAATCCACACGGACCGTTGAATTATGCGCCCCCTACAGGGGCATCGTTTTGTACCGCCGTTGGAGGTAGGGGTAAACCCCTACCCTATATTATGTCGCCCCTACGGGGCTATGCATGCACACGGCCTCTCCATATTATCATCCCAATCCCTACGGGGCTATGCGTGCACACGGACATTTCACACCATTCCTATGGGACTATGCGTGCCCGGCCATCCCATCATTCTACCCTACGGGGCTATGCGTACACACGGCCTTTTCGTTTTATCCCCTCTTCCCCCCCGTTTTCCCCCGACATGTATAATATCATCCCCCTGATACACAACCCTATACCCTACTTATCCACACATTGTGGAAAACTACCTTCCACACTATCCACACCTCTCCCCCGATACGGGGAAACCCCAAAAAGTCGGCGCAAAACATTGCAACCTCAAAAGAAAGCAGTACTTTTGCAGTATAGACCACAGACTATGCCTGTACGCCGCGGCCGGCGGCCCGGAAAAGACCGCACCGGCCCCCGGCACCCCCTCAGACATCAACCCAGAAAATACACCGAAACCATGCCCTGGTCAGACGAATACCTGCCGCTCCTGCTGCAACTCTACCTCAAGACACCCGCCGGCATCAAGCCGATGTACTCGCGCGGGCTCGTCGACCTTGCCCTCCTGCTGCACGTCAGCCCCCGGCAGGTCTACGCACAGATGTTCCGCCTGCGCCGCCGCGACACCCCCCGCATAGAGCGCCTGTGGCAGCAGTACGGCGACAACCCCAGACGGCTCGCACGCGACACACGCTTCCTCAGGCAGACCATCGACGGCTTCGGCCACCCCGACACCTTCTACGAGGGCGTCGAGATACGCAGCGGATGGGAAAACGACTTCCGCCCCCTCCGCCCCGACACCGCCCTCACCCCCGTGGCCCTCATCCTGACGCTCGACCTCTACTTCCGCCTCACCCCCGCCACCATGACCGCCGACACCCCCGAGGTGGCCGAACTGGCACGCACCGTAGGCGCACCCGCCACCGACCTCGTGGCCGTCATGCACACCTACATGACCCTCGACCCCTACCTCCGCCGCCACGGACAGGCCGACCCCCGATGGACCGCCGCCTGCACCGACATTTGGCACCGCTACGCCGCCGACGACCCCGAGCGCCTCGCCACCGCCGCCGCCTGCCTCCACGACTACTACAAGAAGTAGGACAAGGCAAAGAGAAGCAGGACAAGGCAAAAAAATGCAGGCCCAAGCAAAAAATATAACAAGCCCACAGAAAAGCCGCAGAAAAAACAGGACAACACACCCTACCCTATATAGAAACAATGGCACAGAAACTCGTACAGCAACAGGAGCAGCGCCTGCAACAGGTGCAACGCCTCTCGCAGCAGCAGATGCTGCAGGTGCGCCTGCTCGAGATGCCCATCACCGAACTTGAGCAGAGCGTGCACGCCGAGCTCGACGACAACCCCGCCCTCGAGACCGACGGACACGACGACACGCCCGACACCGCCGTAGCCGACAGCTACGACGGCAGCGCATCCCCCTCCGACACCGACGGCAGCGAGAACGGAGAAAACGGAGAGAGCGACACCTACGAGCGCGAGGAGCGCCGCGACGCACTCGAGGACGCGCTCGAGGGCATCGGCCGCGACGACGACATGCCCACCGCCTCATGGCGCGAAGACGGGCCCCAGAGCGCCGACTACGAGGAGACCGTCTGGGGCGACACCACCTCCTTCTACGACAAGCTCAGGGAGCAGACCGGAGAGCTCGACCTCAGCCCCACCGACCGGCAGGTCATCGAGTACGCCATAGGCTCGCTCGACAGCGACGGACTGCTGCGCAAGAGCAACGCCGACCTCGCCGACGAACTGGCCATCTACCACGGGCTCGACGTCACCGAAGACGACGTGGCGCGCGCCGTCGCACAGATACAGACCTTCGACCCCGCCGGCATCGGCGCACACGACCTGCGCGAGTGCCTCCTCCTGCAGATCGCACGGCGGCCCGCCGGACGCATGCGCGACCTCATGCACACCGTCATCGCCGACCACTTCACCGCCTTCACCAAGAAACACTGGGACCGCATAGCCGCCGACCTCTCGCTCAGCCCCGACGCAGCCGAAGAGCTGCAGAGCGAGCTGCGCCGCCTCAACCCCAAGCCCGGAGCAGCCATGGGAGAGACCGTCGGGCGCAGCATGCAGCAGATCACACCCGACTTCATCGTCGACACACAGGACGACGGCACCGTCACCCTCACCCTCAACAGCGGCGACCTGCCCCGCCTCAAGGTGTCGCCCGCCTTCACCTCGCTCGTCGAGACCTACCGCGCCAACAAGGCCTCCATGACCCGCCGCGACAAGGAAGCCCTGCTCTACGCCAAGGAGAAGCTCGACAAGGCCGCCGGATTCATCGAGGCCGTCAACCAGCGCCGCCGCACCCTCACCCTCACCATGCAGGCCATCATCGACTGGCAGCGCCCCTTCTTCCTCGACGGCGACGAGGCCGACCTGCGCCCCATGATCCTCAAGAACATCGCCGAGCGCACCGGACTCGACATCTCCACCGTCTCGCGCGTGAGCAACGTCAAGTACGCACAGACCAAGTGGGGCACCTTCCCCCTGCGCTTCTTCTTCAGCGACGGATACACCACCACCGAGGGCGAAGAACTCTCCACACGCCGCATGAAGGTCGCCCTGCGCGACATCATCGCCAAGGAAGACAAGCGCCGCCCCATGAGCGACGACGCCCTCGCCGCAGCCATGGCCAAAGCCGGATACCCCATCGCACGCCGCACCGTAGCCAAGTACCGCGAACAGCTCGGACTGCCCGTGGCAAGACTCAGAAAGAAATGAAAGAGAAACACATCATCATCGCCGCACGCATACTGAGCGTCACCTTCACGCCCTTCTACCTGCCGCTCGTCGGACTGGCCGCCCTCTTCACGCTCAGCTACCTGAGCCTCACGCCCCTGTCCTACAAGCTCACCGTCGTGCTCCTGACCTACCTCTTCACCATCCTCCTGCCCTCGCTCCTCATACGCCTCTACCGGCACGCCATGGGATGGACCCTGCGCGAGCTCTCCCGACAGGAACGCCGTGCCATACCCTACCTCATCTCCATCGCCTGCTACTTCCTCTGCTGCCACCTCATGGGACGCCTCCACATACCCTCCTTCGTGGCCGCCATACTCATCTCCGCACTCATCGTGCAGGTAGTCTGCGCCTTCGTCAACGTATGGTGGAAGATCTCCACCCACACCACCGCCATCGGCGGCGTGGCCGGCGCCCTCGTGGCCTTCTCGCAGCTCTTCCTCTTCAACCCCGTATGGTGGCTCTCGCTCGTCATCATCCTCGCCGGCATGGTCGGCACCAGCCGCATGATACTCCGCCAGCACTCCCTGCACCAGGTCATCGCCGGATTTCTCATCGGCATACCCTGCGGCTACGCCGGTTTTCTTGTGTAGACACGCAGAAAAAGGGCACAACAGACACGCAGAAAAAAAGCAGAATAAAACAATAAAAACAGAAAAAAAAAGCATATGACACCACAAGTAAGCATCATCATGGGCTCCACCTCCGACCTGCCCGTCATGGAGAAAGCCTGCAAGTACCTCGACGACATGCACATACCCTTCGAGGTCAACGCCCTCTCGGCCCACCGCACACCCGACGCCGTAGAGCAGTTCGCACGCGGAGCCGCCGCACGCGGCGTCAAGGTCATCATCGCCGGAGCAGGCATGGCCGCCGCCCTCCCCGGAGTGATCGCCGCCTCCACCACCCTCCCCGTCATCGGCGTACCCATCAAGGGCATGCTCGACGGACTCGACGCCCTCCTCTCCATCGTGCAGATGCCCCCGGGCATACCCGTAGCCACCGTCGGCGTCAACGGCGCCATGAACGCCGCCATCCTCGCCACCGAGATGCTCGCCCTGGCCGACAGCGACGTCGCCGCACGCCTGGCCCAGTACAAGTCGACCCTCGGCGCCAAGATCGAGAAAGCCAACGCCGACCTGCGCGAGGTGAAGTACACCTACAAGACCAACTGACCCCCACATTTCCCCTTTTCCCCCTCACCGCAAGCATGACCACAAGCATGGATATATTCAACTACAGCCGGCGCGAGACCACACCCGTACAAGTCGGCCGCCTGCAGATAGGCGGCGACGCACCCGTGCGCGTGCAGTCCATGACCACCACCAACACCAACGACACCCGCGCCTCGGTAGAGCAGGCCGAGCGCATCATCGCCGCCGGCGGCGAGCTCGTGCGCCTCACCACACAGGGACGCCGCGAAGCCGAAAACCTCGCCAACATCAGCGCCGCACTGCGCGCCGACGGACACGACACCCCCCTCGTGGCCGACGTGCACTTCAACGCCAACGTCGCCGACATCGCCGCACTCCACGCCGAGAAGGTGCGCATCAACCCCGGCAACTACGTCGACCCCGCACGCGTCTTCAAGAAGATAGCGTACACCGACGAGGAGTACGCCGCCGAACTCCGCAAGATCGAGGAGCGCCTGCTGCCCTTCATCCGCATCTGCCGCGAGCACCACACTGCCGTGCGCATCGGCGTCAACCACGGGTCGCTCTCCGACCGCATCATGTCGCGCTACGGCGACACCCCCGAAGGCATCGTCGAGAGCTGCATGGAGTTCCTCCGCATCTTCCGCCGCGAACAGTTCGACAACGTCGTCATCTCCATCAAGGCCTCCAACACCGTCGTCATGGTACGCTCCGTGCGACTCCTCGTAGAGACCATGGACCGCGAAGACATGCACTACCCCCTCCACCTCGGCGTCACCGAAGCCGGAGAGGGCGAGGACGGACGCATCAAGAGCGCCGTAGGCATCGGCGCACTCCTCGCCGACGGCATCGGCGACACCATACGCGTCAGCCTCAGCGAAGATCCCGAAGCCGAGATACCCGTCGCACGCCAGCTCGCCGACTACGTCACACGCCGCGCCGGACACCGCATCATACCCGCCACCGCCGCACCCGGCTACTCCTGGAGCGCACCCGTGCGCCGGAAGACCCGCCCCGTGCTCGGCATCGGCGGCGATAGCGTGCCCGCCGTCATCGCCACCCTCACCCCCGGCACCGACCCCGCGTACCACCCCGACACCACCCCCGACTACCTCTACGCCGGAGCCGCACTGCCCCAGGAGCGCATACCCGGCTGCCGGTACATCGTCGACTTCAACGCCTGGAAGGGCGAGCCCGGCACCTACCCCATCTACCCCGCCGCCGCCATGCCCTTCATGGCCGCATCAGACGCACCGCTCAAGTTCCTCGTGCTGCAGTACGGCACACCCTCAGACGAGTACCTCGCCTGCCTGCGCCACCACCCCGAGACCGTCGTCGTGTGCGCCGCCCGCCACCAGAACCGCCCCGGAGAGATGCGCGCCCTCGCCCACGAGATCACCGCCGCCGGACTACAGAACCCCATCGTCTTCGCCCTCGCCTACCGCCACAGCGCCCGGGAAAAAGCCGACCTGCAGCTCGAGGCAGCCGCCGACACCGGCGCCGTCATGATCGACGGCCTCACCGACGGACTGTGGATCATGAACGACGGCGACCTCCCGCCCCGCGACATCGCCTCCACCGCCTACGCCATCCTCCAGGCCGCACGCCTGCGCACCTCGCGCACCGAGTACATCTCCTGCCCCGGCTGCGGACGCACCCTCTACGACCTGCGCACCACCATCGCACGCATCAAGGCAGCCACCGCACACCTCAAGGGACTCAAGATCGGCATCATGGGCTGCATCGTCAACGGACCCGGAGAGATGGCCGACGCCGACTACGGATACGTAGGCGCCGGACCCCACCGCGTCTCCCTCTACCGCCGCAAGGAATGCGTCGAAAAGGCCATACCCGAAGAGCAGGCCGTCGACCGCCTCCTCGCACTCATCCAGGCCGACAACGCCGCCCCTGCAACTTCTGCAGCCCATACGGCGTCAAAAGAGTAGGAACACGCCAAAACAGAAGAAACCGCCCCCAAGCAGGCAGTACAAATACCAGCCCTGCAGGGGCGTAACAATCCCAGCCCCGTAGGGGCGACATAGTATAGGATAGGGCCGAGGCCCTATCTCCAGACGTTTGCCTACAAACGTTGCCCCTGTAGGGGGCGCATAATTCATCCGCATTTAATTATGCGCCCTTACACAGGCAACGGTGTGACACGGCCCTGAAACGTAGGGGCCGCTCGGATTTGCCGACGGGTACCGCAAAAAACAACGAATCAACAACGACTAAAACATTCACCACTATGAAAAAGACACTTCTTCTCACCCTCTGCACCCTCGCCCTGCTCTTCTCCGCATTTTTCGTAGCCTGCGCCGCCGACAAGAACACCGTCTCCTCCACCGGCAAGACCCAGACACGCACCTACCTCTGCAAAGGCTTCACCGCCATCTACAGCGACGCACCCGTCACCGTACACTACACCCAGGACAGCAAGTACGCCGTGCGCATGACCTGGGACACCGACTACAGCCCCGAGATCTCCGTCAGCGACGGCACCCTGCGCATCGACCGCAAGGAAAACAACGTCAACATCACCTCCGGCCGCATCGACGTCTACGTCACCGCACCGCGCATCGACCGCCTCGAGCTCATCGCCGACTGCGACTTCGAGACCGAAAGCATCAAGGGCCAGACCCTCACCGTCACGACCCGCGGCTCCGGCGACATCACCGCCGGCACCATCGCCTGCAGACAGCTCGACATCACCGCCCGCGGCTCCGGCAACATCACCGCCGGCACCCTCGCCTGCAGCCAGATCGACATCAACGCCCTCGGCTCCGGCGACATCAAGGCCGAAACCATCACCGGCGACAAGACCACCGTCACCCGCAACGGCTCCGGCAACACCCGCATCGGCAAGGCCACCGTCACCGACCTCAGCATCTCACAGACAGGCTCCGGCGACCTCGCCGCCGGCACCCTGCAGTGCAACGACATCCAGCTCTCCTCGCTCGGCTCCGGCAACTTCACCGTGAAGAAATCCACCTCCCGCACCTTCGACCTCAGAGTCAACGGCTCCGGCGACAACGACATCAACGCCGATGCCGAGACCCTAATCCTCTCCTCTACCGGCTCCGCCTCCAACCGCATCACCGCCACCGCACAGATAGCCGAACTCTCCCTCCTCGGCTCCGGCAGCCTCAAGCTCACCTACAAGGGCGACGACCTCACCCTCAACAACAACGGATCGGCCGACACCCATGCACACATCGACACCCGCCACGTCAGCGCCCACTGCAACGGCCCCTCCACCATCACCCTCGACGGCACCGCACAGAAAGTAGACCTCGCCGGATTCTCCACCGACAATATCGACGTCACACGGCTCAAGCGCCACTGAGAAACCGCCACCCCGACGAACCACATATAAGTCGTGATGTTTATAACCACGGCAACACGCATGTCTTTTTTAACCACGAATTTTACGAGATTTGTCGCAGACCCACTGACCGACGGGAAGTAATCTCACGAATAAACAATGCACATCCATATTCGTTAAATTCGTGAGATTCGTGGTTCTGCATAACACGGGAATACGCTTTTTTCTTTTAACCACGAATTCTACGAATCGCACGAATCTTTTTTATTGCCACACCCACACAAACATCATTCGTCAGATTCGTGCGATTCGTGGTTCATTAAACCCCAATACATGGATTCGCGGTTCAGTTATCCCCACCCCACCTGTGGAAAACCCGTGGAAAACCTGTGGAAAATCCCCGCACTTCTCCCCACCCCGCCCCGAAGCCCCAACAGACGTGGAAAACCCCACCGCTTATCCCAAGCCTTTCAACAAGTTTTCAACAGATATTTGCCATAAAAAGATATAAACTTATTAACTTTGCACCACCAACCCCCGTTTGGGGAAAACCCGCCCATTCCGCTGAAAACCAGTACATAGATATTCAGACCGCATGTGCAGAGCCGCCCGCCGCGGGTGGACAACCGAAACGCCAAAAAAAATACCCCACAAGTTCCCAACATATCA
>CAVHOL010000003.1:0-68515 GCA_963637655.1 bacterium
CCTTCTTCAGTCGCATAGCCCGCTATGCTCCTTCAGAAAGACAGAAAAATCTGCTCGGCTAAAATTCAAAAATCCATCAAAGGTAATTTTTAGAACCCGCCATATGTCCAGCGGAATGACACACGACATTGCACCCGACGTTGCATCCGACATTGTACCCGACGTTGCGCCCGATACCGTGACCCTCGGCGGTGCAGGCATCGCCGAAGCCCCCTTCGAGGGCCTCTCGTGGTTCAGCCAGGAGCGGGTGGCCGAGGCCCGCGTGCTCGTGGCCGGCTGCGGCGCACTGGGCAACGAGGTGCTCAAGAACCTCGCCCTCTTCGGTGTGGGCCACGTCGTCATCGTCGACTTCGACGTCGTTGAGCCGTCCAACCTCTGCCGCTCCGTGCTCTTCACCCGCGACGATGCCGCACGGCGCCGCTACAAGGTCGACGCCGCCCGCGAGCGGCTGCTGGCCATCAATCCCGCCATGTCTGTCACCGCCGTCTGCGGCGACCTCGCCCACGACGTGGGACTGGGCCTGCTCCGCCGCATGGATGTCGCCATAGGCTGCGTCGACAGCCGCTACGCCCGCTATTGTCTCAACCGCCTCTGCATGCGCGCCGGCATACCCTGGGTAGACGGCGGCATCGACCGCCTCGAGGGCACCGCCCGTGTCTTCATGCCCGGCCGCAACTGCTACGCCTGCAGCCTCGGGCCGGAGGGTCTGCGCGAACTTTCGCGCCGCATGCCCTGCTCGGCCGCCATCCGCAAGAACGAGGCCGCAGGCCGCGTGCCCACCACCCCCGTCATCGCTTCCGTCATCGGCGCCGTACAGGTGCAGGAAGCCCTCAAGATCATCCACAGCCCCCTCGTCGCAGAGGGCACGTTCACCTCCCTCACCGGCAAGATGTTCTATTACGAGGGACAGCACCACACCACACGTCTCCTGGCCTTCGAAGCCTACGACGACTGCTGTCCCGACCACGACTGCTGGACCCCCGTCCGCCCCACCACCCTCACGCCCGCCATGACCGTCGCCGAAGCCCTCTCCTCGCTCTCCGCCACGCTCGGCATGGAGCATCCGCAGATCGTGCTGCGCGACACCTGCTTTGTCGACTATATCGTCGACCGCCAGGACGAGACGCGCCGCTACACCGTGATGTGTCCCGCCCACCGTGTGGCCGCCGCCATGGAGAGCCGCGACGACCTCCGTGAGTATCCCGCCGCCCGCTTCTACCAGCATGAGCTGCCCGTGCTCGACGCCGCCTTCCCGTACCCCGACCTCACCCTCAGCCAGACGGGCATCCCCGCCCACGACATTCTCCGTGTGCGCGACGGCGAGCGTGAGGTGTTTGTCGAGATCCAGTGACCCCGGTCCCTATGGGGCTGTGCCTCCCCTCGCTATACCTGCGGGCTACACGCCCTACGGTGTTTTATCGAAATCCCATGACCGTCCCAGCCCCGTAGGGGCGACATAATATAGGGTAGGGCCTCGGCCCTACCTCAAACGGCATCACAAAAAAATGCCCCTGTAGGGGGCGCATAATTCAACCCACCACATAATTGTATGCCCCCACCGCATAATTTGAACCACAAATAATACGAATCTCACGAATATTCAATTATGCGCCCCCTACAGGGGCATCTGTAAAAATACAACCCTAAAAACGTAGGGGCGAGCCCCTACGCTATACTATGCCGCCCCTACGGGGCTGTGCCTCCCTAGCTATACCTGCGGGCTACACGCCTACGGTGTTTTATCGAAATCCCATGACCGTCCCAGCCCCGTAGGGGCGACATAATATAGGGTAGGGCCTCGGCCCTACCTCAAACGGCATCACAAAAAAATGCCCCTGTAGGGGGCGCATAATTCAACCCACCACATAATTGTATGCCCCCACCGCATAATTTGAACCACAAATAATACGAATCTCACGAATATTCAATTATGCGCCCCCTACAGGGGCATCTGTAAAAATACAACCCTAAAAACGTAGGGGCGAGCCCCTACGCTATACTATGCCGCCCCTACGGGGCTGTGCCTCCCTAGCTATACCTGCGGGCTACACGCCTACGGTGTTTTATCGAAATCCCATGACCGTCCCAGCCCCGTAGGGGCGACATAATATAGGGTAGGGCCTCGGCCCTACCTCAAACGGCATCACAAAAAAATGCCCCTGTAGGGGGCGCATAATTCAACCCACCACATAATTGTATGCCCCCACCGCATAATTTGAACCACAAATAATACGAATCTCACGAATATTCAATTATGCGCCCCCTACAGGGGCATCTGTAAAAATACAACCCTAAAAACGTAGGGGCCGCTCGACTTTGTCGCTTGCGTCAGCAAGAAACCCTACGCTATACTATGCCGCCCCTACGGGGCTGTGCCTCTCCTTTGTTGCCCCCTGCGGGGCTTCATCCCCAATCTACCTGCCAAGATGAAAACCAAATATTCTCCCGAGACCAGCGCCGAACTGCTGCTCAACTATCTCTACCCCGACATGGCCGACAAGTGGGTGGTGAAGACCAAGGGTACCTTCTACCGCAACTACACCGCCGACCTGCTCTCCGCCGACCCCGAGACGGCCGAGGTGAGGCTCTCGCGCGACGGCATACTCCGCCTGCTGCCCCAGAGCGCGCTCAACGGCAGCGGCGTGCCCGGACAGAAGGCCGCCGAAGACCACGACCAGCTGCGCCGTCGCCTGCAGCTGCTCCAGGAAGCCTTCGCACCCTTCGACACGTTTGTCTTCCGCCGCCGCCTGCACGTCGAGCGCCAGGTAGCCACGCTGCTCAACATGCGGCTCGACCACATCCTGCTCGAGTGCTACGGCTACGACCGGCAGCGCGAGACCAACCCCTACATCTACCGCCTCTCGGCCGCGCTGCCCTACGCCAGTAGCATACGCGGCAATTTTCCGCTCATCCGCGAGCTGCTCGCCTCGCTCCTCTCCACCGCCGTGACCATGCGCGCCGGACGCTACAGCGAGACCGACAACACCCGCTACTGGCTGCCCTGGGCACGCTACACCGTATGGGCCGACGGGCTTGACGCCGCGGCCTACCGCACCGCCGCCGTCAGCCTGCACGCCCTCGAGGCGTTCGTGCGCGAGTGGTTCATCCCCTTCGACACCCGCTGCGACCTGCTCCTCAAGCAGCGCCATCCCTACTCGAGCACCGACAAGGCACTCATCCTCGACTACAATACACAACTGAGATAAGGACGGGATGTTCAGGACACGCCACACGGGTGTGCCAAGAGACAGAAAAAAACCGAAGTTTAACCATTTACGGCGGTCGTGTACAGTACCGCCCAAAAATCCCGATATATGGCAGACATCAATGCAAGGATATACTGGCAACCCGGCATGGAGCTGACCGCCAACACCTTCAAGGAGCTGGCCGCCAATCTCTATACCAAGCAGAAGATCGCCAACTGCATCGCCAACAACAACCGTCTCGGGCTCCTGCCCGAGGCAGAGTTCGACTGCGAGGGCCGCTTCGTCAAGAACGTGCTCGAGATACCCCACTTCCGCTGCCGCGCCCTTCTGCCCTCGGGCCGGATCGTCGATGCGGCCGAGGACGTCACCGTCAAGATACCCATCCTCTACGGCGACACCTACTATCTCACCGTCGGCTTCGGCGAGGAGAACGTCACCTTCGAGAAGCGCGAGGTCACCTTTGTGCGCCACCGCTACGCCTACGGCATCCACACCCTCGAGGAAGTGCATGAGGGCGACCTCATGCCCGTGCTCAAGTTCAGCGTCACCGACGGCCGCTTCTCCATCGACACCGCCTACATACCGCCCTGCCTGCTCGTCGGCGGCGACAGCCGGCTCTCCGATGCCGCCGCACACGTGGCCGACACCCTTGAGTCCATCTCCCGCCACGGGCATCTCGAGGAGGGTGAGGGCAAGCGCTGCGTGCTGCACTACACCTTCCTCCTCCGTGCCTACGACAGCCACAACTCCACGCAGGACTTCATGCAGCTGCTGCTCGAGGCGGCCCACGCCGTAGACTACCACCTCGCGCGGCCCAACACCGCCTCCGCACCCGACATACCCCGTCCCGACGCCTTCGACGTGGCCGAGTGGCTCAAGTGGCTCGACGGCTACCTGGCCGGCATCGTCACCCTGCTCGACGGCGTGGTGCCCGAAGACCACACCATCGACTACGAGAAGCTCAAGGAGGAGCTGCGCGCCGAGATCTACGACAAGGTGTACGCCGAGCTCTACGAGCGCATACGCAAGGAGATACTCGAGCGCTTCAACCCCGACATGGAGCGCGTGCTCCGCGAGACCCTCACCGCCTATGTCGACAACGAGCTGCGCGCCCGCCTCTCCGCCTCGCTCAGCGAGGAACTGTCGGTCTCGCTCCGCGACCGTCTCTACCCCCAGCTCTACGAGAGCCTCTACAACGCCCTCTACGTACCCGTACAGGAGGAGGAAGAGGAGGAATACATACCGCAAATCTGACACCATGGCTACCTCTATCACCGCTCCGCTGCGCATCGCCGGCGGACACCTCGCCCGTACCTCCGACACGGCCCGCTCGGTCAGCGACTTCCTCTCGCTGCTCATCTCCACCTCCTGCGGCAGCATGGGCGCCGACCCCGACTTCGGGTTCGTCTTCAACAATCTGCGCTTCGAGATCTTCGACGAGCGCGAGGGCGTGGTCTACGACTCCACCCCCGCCGTGCACGACCGCAACGACCCCGACGACCTCTACTCCAAGAAGGTCTCCGGCACGTCGCGCAACCTCAACACCTTCGCCCAGGAACTCAAGAAGGCCATCGGACGCTACGAGCACCGCCTCTCCGACGTGAGCGTCAGCATGGTCTACACCCGCGAGACACGCTCCATCGCCGTCACCGTCGAAGGGCGCATCGCCGGCATGGAGAAACCATACGTCTACCACAACAACATCAAGATCTGGAATTGATGAAACAAAACATATTCGAAATACGCCAGCAGGCCGAACAGCTCCTGCGCGAGGCCACCGCCGTCTGGCGGCAGAGCAGCCACGCCGACCAGCTCGAGGATATCGAGAACGACCCCGTCTTCTCCCTCCTGGTCACCGCCATGGCCTACCAACTCAACGATGTCGACTGCGACATCGACCGCCTGCGCCAGGACGTGCTCGACGAGTACGCCCGCTCGACCGTCTCCAGCGACCTGGGCACGGCCCAGCCCGCCACGGCCGTCATCGCCGCTGCGCTACAGCCGGGATTCCAGCCCGTCGCCCTCGACGAGCACTCCGTCTTCACGCTCGCCGGCACCCCCTACACCTTTGTGCCGCTGCTCGAGACCACCGTCTACGGCGTGCAGGCCGACGCACCCGTGCGCCTCGATGCCCGCCGCTGGAAACTGACCCTGCACTTCAGCACGCCCGTGTCCGACATCAGCGGCCTCTCCTTCGCCTTGCACACCGGCGGCTTCAAGACCCTCCGCGTCACCCTCGGCGGCAAGACCGTGCCCATGGTCTGCCCCTGGGACTATGCCGACCTGCCGCTCTGCCGCTGCTTCGCCCCCGACGGCATACTCTACGGCAGCGGCCGCTGCTACAACGCCCCGAGCGTATGGTTCGACCTCTTCGCCCGGCAGAACGTGCGCATCTTCAGCGTGCGCCGCCACGCCCCCGCCACGCTCGTCGCCGCCGAGACCGACCGGATAGACCTCGTGCTGGAGTTTGCCGGCACCGCCGCCGACTTCGCCGTCGACAAGGACGCGTTCGTCTTCAATCCCGTCGTGCTCGTCAACGCCGTGCCCCGCACGGCCGACCTCTCGTCAGACACGCCCGTCGTGCGTGTGGGCGGCTACGGCAGCGACGGCGCCGCCGACCAGTTTCTGCACCTGTCGCGCCCCTCGGCCGACCAGATGTACGCCAGCGCCACCGTCGACGTGCGCACCGTGGGCGCCGACCGCTTCAACCAGGCCACCCTGCTGCAGACCGTCAACAGTCTGCTCAACAAGCTCGACACCGACTACTACGCCTTCCTCGACCTCAAGGAGAAGTACCGCGAAGGCACCATCTACCAGCTCCGCACCCTCCTGCGCCGCCTGCAGCAGGCCTGCACCGAGCGGCCGTCGGTCGCCGCCGCCACCCCCGGCACCTACCTCATGCTGAGGCAGAGCGAACTGGAGGGCGACCGCAACATCAGTCTGCAGGTGAACTACCTCACCACCTCCGGTTCCGGACCCAACGCCCGCCTCACCCCGAAGAGCTCCTTCGCCGTGCCGGCCGGACTTACCGGCGGCGGTGTGCAGCTGATCGCCGATCCCGTGGGCGGACGCGACACCGTCACCGACCGCCAGACGCTCGCCGCACAGGCCCGCTACGGCATGGTCACCCACGACCGTATCGTCACCCCGGCCGACATGCGGATGTTCTGCTTCAGCGAGCTCATGGCGCGCTACAGCATCTCCTCCGACATGATACGCTCCGTCACCGTGCGCCACAGCCTGCAGGACGGACGCGACAATGCCGGCTACGAGATATGGGTCGACATACTCATCGAGGGCACGCCCTTCGTGCAGCGCTATTTCGCCGAGCGCATACCCCAGGCCGAACTCTTCCTCCAGAAGATGATCGAGACCCGCAGCGCCAGCCTCTACCCCATACTCGTCAATATCAGAATAGAAGAACAGTAACCCCGCGCGTACCCGCCGCCCCTCACCCTGTACGCGCCCAACAACCCTACGACAGTGGAAGACTTTTTCCTGAACATCATCTACAAGGACAAGAAGGTGAAGTTTCGCATCACCAACCCCGATGCCACCCTTGAGACCCTGATGCACAACCTGCGTCACGCCATCGGACAGGACGGACGCCTCATCTTCGATTTCCCCTCCATCGACCCCACGGGCGCACCGCTCGACTACTTCTTCGGCAAGGAAGACCCCAACGTACACGAGACCCGCATACTCCGCCCCCGCATCGGCAAGACCGACCAGACGCTGGCCGACTACGGCGTGGCCAACGGCGACACCGTATTCCTTGTGCCCGATCCCTTCCCGGGATAAGCAGTCAAGGAGGAATGATCGTGCATCCGCTCTCCCGTCCGTCATGACAGACTGCCTCTCTCCCGACACCTGGACACCGTCCGCGCCCCTCACCGGGCGCGACCGCCGCCTGCTCTACGAGTGGCGCAAGATCGACGCGCACCTCCGCCAGCGCCGCGACATCGGCTACACCGTGGAGCGGCGCAACGCCCGCGGACTGCCCACCGCCTACCGCATCGTCTACCGCGTGAGGAGCATCTGCGGCGTGCAGCGGCCCGAAGAGCCGGAAGAACCCAATCCGCCCGTCTTCGCCGACACCTTTGTCATGCACATCGGCCTGCCCGACAACTATCCTTCGGTCGACGGCCTGCCCGTCTTCCGCTTCCTCACCCGTGAGGACGACGGACGGCCCGTGCCCCATCCCTGGCATCCCAACATACGCTACTACGGCGAGTTTGCCGGCCGCGTGTGCCTCAACATGCCCGACACCTACACCGACCTCGTATGGGGCGTGGAGCGCGTGGCCCACTACCTGCGCTACGACCTCTACCATGCCGTCAACGAACCGCCCTATCCCGAAGACCTGCGCGTGGCGCAATGGGTCGTCGAGCAGGGCGAACCCAAGGGATGGATCTATTTCGAACAGCCCGGCCCCGCCGCCGGGACATAACCACCAACGCCTTATGAAGCATATCCCAACATACCGCCGCCCGATCCTTGCGGCCCTCCTGCTGCTGGCCGCCGCCCTTCCCCTGGCGGCACAGACGGTGAAGAATGTCACCGTGGTCCAGGGCAAGTCGTACACCGACCATGTGTCGCTGCGCGACGACTCCCGCGACATGGATCTCATGGTCAAGTTTATCTTCAGCGAGCAGACCAACACCGTCACCGTCTGCCTCATCTCCTACCGCGACCTCTTCGTCTTCCCGACCGACACGCCCTACCGCCAGACCGTCTCGGGCCGCCGCATCAAGCCCTCGCGCCTGCCCTTTGTCGTCGACGCCGCGCCCGACACGCGCTACGAGCTCTCGCGCGACTACCTGCGCTCCCTGCCCAAGCACCGCAAGAAGACGGTGTTCCACCAGTGGATCACCGCCTCGGGCATGCAGGCCATACCGATGGAATACCGCATGGTCAACGACTACGTCTCGCAGGACTTCACCGTCACGGGCAAGGCCGACGCCGTCACCGTCACCCTGCGCGACGTGCTCATGATGCAGAAGGACGAGAACATCCGCAAGAAGAACACCCGCTACAGCGTCGTCTGGGGCAAGGACCTCAACACCACCTACCATATCTTCATCGAGCGCGACCCCTGCTTCGGCAAGGAGGAGGAGAAGGCCGCCGCCACCGCCGCCCTCGAGGGCCTGCGCACCGCCGCCGCCAACCTAAAGGAGCGCTACGCCTCGGGCGTGGCCGCCAACAGCGAGAGCCTCGCCAACTTCCGCGAGATGAAGAGCCTGCTCATCGGACAGTACCCCGAGGCCACCGAGACAAGCCCCTGTCCCGACGTGCAGGCCGCACGCGACGAGTACAACGCCATCCTCGCCTCCGTCAAGGCCATGAAGTGCCGGCTGCGCTCGTCGTCGGCCACAGGCGGAGCAGGAGGTGCCTCAGGTGCCGGAGGCGGAGCCACGGGCGAAGGTGTCGACGCCGGATTTATCCTCACCCAGGCGCGCCAGATCGACGAGACCGTCTCGCAGTGGGCCGTGAGCCAGGACAAGGCGCAGAAGGCCGACCTCAAGCGCCGCTGCCGCGACATCATCGCCGCCGTGCGGGCCGCCGTTGCCCAGAAGGGCATACGCGGCGAGGCCCAGCGCCGCGCCCTGCAGCACTTCAACGAGGCCATCAAATACTTCCAGAACACATGCCACTGAAACCGGAATACATGTCACCCAAACATATCATCGCCGCGGCGGTTCTCCTTGCCGCCATATCTCTCTCAGCCGCCAACGCCGTCACCTCCGCCACTGCGCCCGCCGCTTCTGCGCCCGCCGTGCAGGAGAAGTATGTCTACCACAAGGTAGCCAAGGGCGAGAGCGTGTACGCCATAGCCAAACAGTACAAGGTAGACGCCGAGACCATCTTCCGGCTCAATCCCGGCAGCCGGCAGCGCATCTGGGCTGGGGCCACCCTGCGTCTGCCCGTCACCGAGGTGGAACTTTCGCCCGATGAGGCCGCCGCCGACACGCTCAACATACGCGAGCGGCTGCAGGACTTCATCACCAGCGCACAGACCATCTCCACCGCTCCCGTCAACGACCTGCAGGACATCAAGGAGTCGAAACGCCAGCTCAGTGCCCTGAACAACAAGTGGAACGTGTACTACACCGCCAAGCAGGCCGCCATCGGCGACAACGAGGGCCTCACCGACCTCGCCTCCGAGTACCAGCAGCTCTGCCAGGACATCAGCGACAGTCTCGACGCCGACAAGACGCGCATGGAGACGGCCGCGGGATTTGTACGCGCCGCACGCTTCATCGACGCCCAGGGGCCCGCCTACGCCCAGTACGTCAAGCAGGCCCTCGCCCTCTCGGCCACCGAAGCCCTCGCCCCGCGGCTCGAGGAGCTCAAGGCCAAGGAGCAGGTGGCCTTCGCCGACATCGAGAAAAACTACGAGACCGCCAAGGCCGCCGCTGCCGTCGACCCCTCGCTCGCCCGGCAGATGGCCAAGGTCACCGACAGCTACATCGCACTCAAGAGCCAGTCTGAGAAGGTGCAGGAGGCCGCCTACAAGCCGCTCTTCGACCGCATCAAGGACTATCTCTTCGGACTGGCCGCCGTCACCATCATCCTCATGTTCGCCAACATGGCGCAGGCCAAGTACAAGTCGTACAAGGAAATGAAGAAGAACGCCAAGAAACTCGAGCAGATGCGCCGGCAGAACGACAACGAATATCCCTCCATCTGACACTCCGCACAATCTATCACCAGCATGCACAACACATCATACACGCGCAGCACCCTCCTCCCGCTTCTCCTGACCCTTCTCGCCCTCTGCACGGCCTGCGACCGCATACCCGGTCTCGGTTTGCAGGGCAACGCCGGGCCCGAGCCCGAAAGCAACAACATCAAGGTCGACACCACCTTTTTCTCCAAGGACTACAAGACCATCAGTGTCAAACTGCGTATGCCCGACGGACTGGCCGACTGCCAGCTCTCCGACTCCTCCCGCGTGCGCATAGAGGCCACCGAGGAAAGCCCCACCTACATCAACGGCCGCAGCAACATGCAGCCGCGCCTGGTCAAGGTCACCGACATACGCCGCGAGGAACTGGCCGACAACCGCCTCTCGCTCCTTCTCCTGGTCGACCTCACCCTCTCCGACGAGGAGATCGCCGAGGAGAAGCGCGCCGTGCAGCAGATGAGGCGCTGGTTCTCCCCGAGCAACCTCCACATCGCCTTCATGCGCAACGGCGGCGTCACCGAGACCTTCCTCGCCACCGACTATGTGATGCAGACCTACTTCTGCAAGAGCGGGTCGAAGAAACTGCTCTACCGCTCCGTAGCCGCAAAGATGGACGAAATGCTCGGATGGCAGTCGCTCTCGCGCGAACAGAAGGGGCTGATCGTCTTCTCCGACGGCAATGTCTACGACAATGACGTGCCCGCCGACCCGCAGCACTTCGCACTGCAGCAGCGCCTGCTGCAGGCCAGCACACACGCCGGATTCTCGTCGGTGTACTATGTCAACTTCGGCGGCGGCAACGCCGGCGACAACGAGGCCGTCACCGTCATGCAGCGCCTCTGCCAGGCCACGGGCGGCGAGTACCAGCGGCGGTTCAAGTGGCGGGCGCTGCTCACCCACATCCTCTCCAACTTCAACGTAGACTACGCCGACTACCGCCTCGACTTCGAGAATCCCGACAACAAGGTGTACACCGGAAAGACCATGCACCTGCACGTCACCGTCTACGACAACGCACGGCCCGTAGGCACGGCCTGCTCCGTATACCGCATCGGCAACATCTACTCGCCCGTCATCATCAACGGATTTTCCGATGCCCAGGTCATCCTCATCGGACTGATGAGCACCCTGCTGCTGCTCGTCATCGTCTACCTCGTGCTGCAGGTCGTCGTGCCCTACATCTCCTACCGCCTGTTCGTACACCGCCACGTCACCCGCTATACCGGGCCGGCCATGATTTACAACGGCATACAGGTCGACCGCTCCTGCTACTACTGCAAGGCCCCCTTCGAGGAGGGCGACGAGATTGTGGCCAAGTGCGAGCACGTCATGCACCGCTCCTGCTGGGAGGAGAACGGATACAAGTGCCCGGAGTACGGCCGCAAGTGCCCCGACGGCGCCCACTACTACAACGCCGCGCAGCCCCTCGACCGCCGCAACGCGCCCTTCTACGCCCAGTGGGTGCTGCTGGCCATCGTAGCCGCCCTGCTCGGATGGGCCACGTTTGTAATGTCGAGCGACCGCTCCTCGACCTCCATCCTCTACGGCATCATGCTCTCCATACACGGTCTGCAGGCCGGCACGCCCGAGGCGCAGGCCGCCTTCGACCAGTATGCCGCCCATCTGAAGTACCTCCCCATCTTCGGACTCTGCCAGAACTTCTTCCTCGCCCTCGCCCTCGGCTACATGAGCATGCAGGGGCACCCGCTCGGCATGCGCCTCAAGCGGGCCCTCGTCAAGTCGGTCTGCTCGGGCGTCACGGGCTACCTCATCTTCCTGCTCACCTGCATCGTCTCCATCACGCTCAACCTCAGCGAAGACTCCTTCATGGTCGACTGGATACCGTGGGCGCTCAACGGACTCGTCGTCGCCTTTGTCTCCACCTTCGGCACCCGCATACGCCTGCGCAAAAAGTGGCTCGGCGTGAGCGTGCTCATCGGTCTGGCCATGATGTACGCCTGGATGTACATCGTCTTCTACGACAAGATGGACTGCCGCGAGCAGCTCCTCTCCTGCTTCATCGTCTACTCCGTGGCCATCACGGTATGCGTGGCCGTGGCCGCTCCCCGCTCCGAACGCTACTTCCTCAGGGCCGAGGGCGCCATGAAGCCCGTCGACATCGCCCTCTACAAGTGGCTCCGCTCCTCGCCCGGCTACCGCGTGACCATCGGCAAGAGCGTGGACTGCAGCCTGCAGATGACCTGGGACTTCGCCAGTACCGTCGCCCCCGTACAGGCCGCCGTCTATATCGAGAACGGCAAGATATACATGCAGCCCGTCGAGGACGGCGTCACCGTCGACGGCCAGCCCCTCTCCCCCGACGACCGCATACGCCTCTTCCACGGCCGCAGCTTTACTATCGGCAAGACGACCTTCACCTTTGAGGAGAAGGATATACAGTGACAAGCCCCGTAGAGACGCAACGGCCCCGGCCCAGGGATATAACAATGGTAATACAAGCCCCGTAGGGGCGACATAGTATAGCGTAGGGCCTCGGCCCTACGTTTACCACGACCGCCGTAATTTGCCCCTGTAGGGGGCGCATAATTCATCCTCAATTTAATTATGCGCCCCCTACAGGGGCATCGTTTGCGTGAACCGTTTGAGATAGGGCCGAGGCCCTACGCTATACTATGCCGCCCCTGCGGGGCTGGGTTTGCCATGACTGGTATCGAAACCCTTTGCCTGAATTCTCCCCGCCATCCCAATATTTTTTTCTCCCGTCTTTTTCTTTTTCCTCCCCCTTTCTCTTCGAAAAACACATGAAAACCGCACGTCTTTCCAACTTTGAACTTCTGCGCGTGTTGGCCATGCTGATGGTGCTGGCCATCCATGCCGACTTTCTGGCCCTTGGCCGTCCTGCGCCTGCCGATACTGCTGCTTCGCCGCTCAATGTATGGGCGCGTGTCGCGGTGGAGGTTGCGGGCATTGTGGCCGTCGACGTGTTTGTGCTCATCTCGGGGTGGTTTGGCATACGTCCCAGTGTGAGGGGCTTCTGCCGTTTCCTGTTCACCTGCCTGTTTTTCTCTGTCGGTGTGAACGCGGTGATGTGGGCCTGCGGACTTCCGTCGCTGCAGGACGAAAATCTGCACACGCTGTACGCCAAGATGGAGCTCAACTGGTTTGTCAAGGCCTATATGCTGCTCTATGTGCTAGCACCCGTGCTCAACGCTTTCGTCACTACGGCATCGCGGCAGACGCAGAAGCGCGTGCTGCTGGCCTTCTTTGTCCTGCAGACGCTTTTCGGATGGCTGACAGGGTCGGCCGGGTATTTCGCGCTGGGCTCTTCGCCCCTGTCGTTTGCCGGCCTCTATCTTCTTGCCCGCTATGTGGCGGTGTTCCGTCCTCGGTGGAGCAGGGTAGGGGTGAAGGGCTGCTTCATGGCCTATGCCGGCATCACGGCGGTACAGGCCGCCGTCGGATACGCCGCACTGAGGGTGGGCTGTATGGCGGCCGTCGACCGGCTTGTGGCGTACAACAGACCGCTGGTCATAGCGGCATACGTCGCCCTGCTGCTCGCCTTCGGAGGACTGCATTTCCATAGCTGGACGGTCAACTGGCTGGCCGGCTCGAGCTTCGCCGTCTTCCTTCTCCATACCCATCCGGCACTGTTGGGACGGTATACTCAGTCGGTCGCATGGATATACAAAAATTATTCGGGGGGGGTTGGCTGCTCGTCTCGGCATTTGTGATATCGGTGTTTGCCGCCGTCGTGCTGATTGACCAAGTGAGAATACGGTTGTGGCGGGCGGTGGAGAAATTTTAGGTGTACAGGCCAGGTTTTTTTATCATAAAGCCCCGTAGGGGCGGCATAGTATAGGATAGGGCCTCGGCCCTATCTCAAATGGGTTTTCTCAAACGTTGCCCCTGTAGGGGGCGCATAATTCATCCTCAATTTAATTATGCGCCCCCTACAGGGGCAAATTGTATGCGTATACGAAAAAACGTAGGGCCAAGGCCCTACGCTATACTATGTCGCCCCTACGGGGCTGGGGATGCCGTGCTGGGTCACGCTCGACTTTGTCGCTTGATAAGCAAGAACCCTATGTATAGGCTTGCCATGACTGGTGCCGAGGACTCCCTGCGTGGTTTCCCCTCCGTCTCATTATCTCCCGCCTTTTTCCATCCCACAGTGACAACGCATGGATGCATTACATATCCTAGCCCTGCAGGGGCGTGACGTTCCCAGCCCAGGGTAAGGAGGGAGCGGAGCGACCGACGTAACCCTGGGTAAAAATCGTGTCACGCAAGGCTGGCCTACAGGGTCAGCACAACAAACGCCATTCCGCAAACGTATTTTTATCGACAACGTTTCGCAAACAATGACGCCCGCACCGCGTCACCCGTGCCGGTACTTGTGCTGACCTTACAGGCCAGCCGTATTTCCCGGCGCGTGAAAACCCAGGGTGACGCTTCGCGGCTATCGCCGCTCCGCTTACCCTGGGCTGGGACCGTCACGCCCCTGCAGGGCTGGGGTGTGTTCTACCCCTTGCGTTACGTCGTCTGCAGGTCAAAAAACATATGGCGGGTTCCAATACGCATGTCGCGTCTGGAACCCGCCATATGTTTTTATTGTGCGTTATGTGGTAATGTGTGCGGTGGCATACCGCACCTTTCTGAATTGTACAAAAAAAACCCAGCCCCACCTATATATCCATACTGGTGGGGCCGGAAACACGAATATGTATGAAGCAATATATATTCTATGTAGAGTGGGCGGTACGGTGGCTTAGGGGTCTGGCTGCCGTGACTGCCACTTGTTGTCGGTGCAAATGGGTCGGGGTGCGGGTAGAGGGTGCGGGGTGCGCTTAGAGCTTGAACTTGTATCCGACGGAGATCTGGATGACGGAGTTCTTGCCGTTCTTGTTCTCCTTGGCGAGTGTGCCGTGGCTCTTGACGATGTCGGTCAGGCCGATCTCGTAGCGTGCGCCGATCATGAGTCCGTTGGTGAACTCATAGGACAGGCCTACGGGGATGGAGAAGTCTACGGTGTTGAGTGCGCTCTTGATATCGGTGGTACTGCTGCTGCCTTCGCCCGAAGCGGTGGAGGTGAGCTTGTACTTGTCCTTGGCTGAAAGCAGGATTCCGGGCTGGATACCGGCCTTTACGGCAAATCCCTTGAAAATGTAGACGTTGGCCAGGATGGGTATCTGCAGGTAGCCCAGTGAGAGGGTGCTCTTGTCCTTGACTTCATAGCTGCCCAGCTTGATGCTGTAGTCGCGGCCTGCTCCCTGCATGGAGTAGAAGATTCCGGCGCTGAGGGCAAAGCGGTTGGATACCTGGTATCCGGCGTCTACTCCTACTGCGAATCCTTCGGTGAAGTCGCCCTTGTCCTCGTTGGTGCCGAGTCCGGAGCTGACGGTCTTGTCGTAGAGGTTGCCTGTGACGGTCGCCATGTTGAATGCGACGGTGGGAGTGAGGGAGAATGTGCCTGCTTCGGGTTGTGCGAATGCGCCGAGAGCGGCGATGAGTGCGATTGCGAGAGATGCTAACTTTTTCATACTATTACGTGTTTTATTTGTTGTTTGTAAGTGAATTGTCTTTTGCTTCATATCTCTTTTGCTTCCCCGGCGGGTGCGGGCATGGCTCGCGCCTCCTTGCTTTCTGCATCTGGGGTTGCTGTCAGATGACGGGTGCAAAGGTATAGGATGAAAAGTGATACTCCAAATTTTTTCGTAACATTTTTTCGCAGAAATGTAAAATAAAACCCCGAAAACCCGCGGAATTCCGCGGGTTTTCGGGGTTTTCATGTGAAATTTATATAATATTCACCTAATATCCGTTTGTTTTCGCCCTGTTTCCGTCCTTTTTCCCCGTACTACATCGTATATAGGGAAGTGGAAGGTCTGCCGGCCCGCGAAAAAATTGTTACCTTTGCATTCCATTTCCGTCAGACGGACGGGAGCGCTGCTCCCGGGAAGAAGTCGCGGAAAGCGGTCAGACGGTACATAAACAACGTACGAAAAACACCAGTAGAAGATATGCAACAGGAGATACAGTCCACCCCCGCAACTGCACCCGCCGGTGCAGCAGAACCCCAACAGAAGACCATCGCCGAGGCCGCTCCCGGCAGCATGGGCCACCTTGTACAGATTGTCGACCATATCGGCGGTCTGAACCAGCGGCTCGTCACGCTGAGCGTCTGCGGTTTTGTGCTCTGCTGCGCTGGCACGGCCGACCTCGTGATCGGCGGCACGCAGTACCGCATGGAGGAGGGCGACCTCTTTGTCTGCCGTCCGAGCCTGCAGGTGGAAGGGCTGGGCGCGAGCAACAATTTCGCCTGCTGCGGCGTGCTGGTGCCGCAGGAGTTTTTTGAGCGCAACATCGTCTTTGCCGGCAGCATGTGGGACACGCTCAACTTCCTCGACAACAACCCCATACTCCGTCTCAACGGCGAGGAGTGCTACATGTTCCGCCAGTACTGCTCGCTGATCAAGACCAAGCTCAACGCCACGCCGCTGCGCCACCACGAGGAGGTCATCGACTCGCTGGTGCGGGCGCTGGTCTACGAGCTGGGCGACC
The DNA here is from genome assembly GCA_963637655.1 of bacterium. Lineage (GTDB taxonomy): Bacteria > Bacteroidota > Bacteroidia > Bacteroidales > Bacteroidaceae > Prevotella. Next base: position 16,417 of record CAVHOL010000003.1, read on the forward strand.
GCCTGGTGCGGTTCTACAAGCCTGCCGAGACGACCTACAGCTCGGCCGGCAACCTCTTCGAGCGCTTCATGCGCCTGCTCGTGGGCTCGTATCCCAAGCCCCGCGAGGTGAAGGACTATGCCTCGCGCCTCTGCGTGACGCCGAAGTACCTCTCGGCCGTGTGCAAGAACGTCACGGGCAAGCCCGCCTCCGACCTTATCGCCAAGTACATCCTGCAGGACATCAAATTCCACCTGCGCCGCAAGGACAAGAGCATCAAGGAGATCGCCACCGAGCTGGGCATCTCCAACCTCTCCTACTTCGGCAAGTACGTGCGGCGCGAGCTGGGTATGTCGCCCCGTGCCTACCGCAACTCGATCATCGGGGAGCATGACGGGCAGGAAGAGGAGGAAGCGCAGGCATAGCGTGTGGGCTTGATGGGTGCGGTGTCCCGCCGCACCGCCCAAAGGAGTGCGGCAAGACACCGCACCTTACGGCTTTGATGGCCGTACAGACTGAATTGTTTTATTGCCGCCCTTTACTGTCGCCTGACCGTTTTTTTTTGTACCTTTGCCCGTAACCTAAAAGTCCGCAACATGAAATATCCCATTGGATTACAGAGCTTCGAGCAAATCATCACCGACGGTTATGTGTATGTCGACAAAACGGCATTGGTGCATGACTTGGTGACCAACGGCAAGATCTATTTTCTGTGCCGTCCCCGCCGCTTCGGGAAATCACTGCTCGTGTCTACCCTCAAATGCTATTTTGAGGGACGGAAGGAACTGTTCGAGGGGCTTGCCATTGACAAGCTGGAGAAAGACTGGAAACGGTATCCGGTGTTCCATATAGACTTCAACGGCAAGGATTTCACGCGGGCCGGTGAGCTGGAGGACCACCTTTTGTCTTTTGTGGAAGCGCAAGAGGCCGTGTATGGCAAAGGGGCTTTCGCAAGGACGTTGGGAGACCGTTTTCTGGCGGTGCTGAAAAATGCGCACGACAAGACCGGACTGCGTGCGGTGGTACTGATAGACGAATACGACAAACCCTTGCTGGACGTGCTGGACCAGGACCTCTATACCGTGGTTGACGGGCAGAAGCGGAAACTGGAGGACAGGCATAGGGAAATACTCAAAGGCTTCTATTCCACATTCAAGGCCGCCGACGCCGACCTACAGTTCGTCTTGCTCACGGGCGTCACCAAGTTCTCGCAGGTGAGCGTGTTCAGCGGTTTCAACCAGCCCGACGACATCAGCATGGACGAGCGCTACGAGGCGCTCTGCGGCATCACCGAGGAGGAGCTCCACTCCGTGTTTGAAGAGTCTATCAAGGCAATGGCCACAAGATACAAGGTCTCGGAAGACGGGATGAAGGACAAGCTGAAGCGCAAGTACGACGGCTACCATTTCAGTCCCAATATGCTCGACATCTACAATCCGTTCAGCATACTGAACGCCCTGAGCAAGAAGATACTGTCCGACTATTGGTTCGCCACGGGTACGCCGACTTACCTTATCCGCCTGCTTTCCCATTGCAGGGAGAACATGAACGAACTGACGGGCAAATATTATCTGCGGGAAGCGTTCGTGGACTATCGTGCTGACGTCGAGGCACCGTTGCCGATGATTTACCAGAGCGGATATCTGACCATCAAGGGGTGGAACATGGAGATGGACTCTTACCTGTTGGATTTCCCCAACGATGAGGTGAAGCGCGGTTTTATCGCCATGCTTGCCACAAGTTATCTGCAAATCAAAGAACCGCCCACATCCTGGGGAATGCAAGTGGTGGCAGCCATGCAGATGGGTGACTGCAGCCAACTGGAAAAGCTGCTCACGTCCTTCTTCGCCAGCATCCCTTATAGCCAGCGCCGCAAAGACGACGAGCGCGAGAAGGAACGCTATTTCCAGTACACCTTCTACCTCGTGCTGCGTATGATCAGCTGTTTCACGGTCTATATCGAGAAGGAACAGAGCGAAGGCAGGGTGGACTGCATCGTGGAAACGCCCAAGTATGTCTATATCTTCGAGTTCAAGCGCGACGGTTCGGCAGCAGACGCCCTTTCGCAAATCGAGCGAATGGGCTATGCGAGGGAATACGCCTCCGACAACAGACCCGTCTGTCAGATTGGCTGCAGTTTCTCGTCCAAGACGGGGACGATAGACGGATGGGAGATAAGGCGGATTTGAATTATGGTAATCCCAGCCCCGTAGGGGCGGCATAGTATAGGATAGGGCCTCGGCCCTATCTTCACGGATGTTTCGCAAATGTAGCCCCTGTAGGGGCGCATAATTCATCCTCAATTTAATTATGCGCCCCCTACAGGGGAAAATTGTATGCGTATACGAAAAACGTAGGGCCGAGGCCCTACGCTATATTATGTCGCCCCTACGGGGCTGATTGTTCCCAATGTTTGTTTTGGTACACCCATCCTATGGGGCTGGGTATTCCAAATGTATGTTTGGTACACCTGCCCTACGGGGCTTATGTTTTCATCACTTTACTTTTTCGCACCGATCTCGCGCAGGAGCCGGTCGGCGTGTCCCCACTTGTCCATGAGGTAGACCATGTAGCGGATGTCGACGCAGATGCAGCGGCCGAGGCGCTTGTCAAACCAGATGTCGCCGGCAAGGGAGTCCCAGTTGCCGTCGAAGGCCAGTCCGAGGAGCTGTCCCTTGCCGCCGAAGACGGGCGATCCGCTGTTGCCGCCGGTGATGTCGTTGTTGGTCAGGAAGCAGAGCTGCATCTTGCCGCTGGTGGAGTCGGTGTACTGTCCGAAGTCGGAGGCCGACATCAGCTCGTGCATCACGGGCTCGGCCTTGTAGTCGGCCACCTGGTCGCCCGTCTTCATCTTCTCGACGATGCTGGCGGCGTCGGTGTAGTAGCCCGAGGGACGTCCGTCGAGCAGGTATCCGCCTACCTGTCCATAGCTCAGGCGGAGCGTGAAGTTGGCGTCGGAGTAGTGGGGCAGGTCTTCCTCCATGCGCAGTTTGGCGGCGCAGAGGTAACGCTCCTGCACGTCGATGCTGTCCTTGAGCGGGCGTATGCGTGCCTGCAGCTGCGAGGCGATGTCGGTCACGTCGAGTCCGTAGGCCACGCCGAGGTCTTCCTTATACTGCTTGCGGTCGAAGTAGATCTTGCCGCCCTTCATGATGAGGGAGTTGTCCCAGAGCCAGTCGGCGTACTTCTGGCAGTCGCCGCCGAAGCGGGAGTCGATGGTCTTGTAGAAGTCGGGCAGGCGGTCCTTGGGCATCTGTGCGGCGTAGTTGGCCAGCAGGGTGCCCATCACCTCACGGTCGAGGGCGGCGTCCCAGGTGTCGGAGTTGTCGTCGAACTCGACGTACTGCTTCTTCTTGCTGCCCTTGGGGCCTTTGACGGGCATGCCGTAGCTCAGGCGCATGGCGCGGGTGGTAAACTCGTTGGTGCGTCCGAAGGTCTCGCGCCACAGGGTATACTCGCGCTCGATGGAGATGGCCTCGGAGTAGAGGCGTGCCAGGAGGTCGAGGTCGAGCTTGCCCTTGAGGTAGCCCGTGCTGTCCTGGTAGGCGCGTATGCGCTGCTCGTATTCGGCCTTCTGGCGCACGAGACCGATGGAGTCGATGCACTTGTTCATGCCGATGGAGTTTTTCCAGTAGTTGGAGCTTTGGGCGTACTTGGAGTCGTACTTGATGCGCACGGCTTCGGAGGCGCGCATGTGGCGGGCCATCACTTCCTGCTTGACGCCGCGTATCTGGGCGCGCGGCGCGTTTTCGGCGTCGTGCATGAGCTGTATGCCGTAGGAGGAGAGATAGCGCTCTGTAGAGCCGGGATAGCCCATGGTCATGGCGAAGTCACCGTCCTTGTATCCGTCGAGCGACACGGGTGCCCAGTGCTTGGGGTGGTAGGGCACATTGTCCTTGGAGTACTTGGCCGGTCCGCCGGTCTTGGGGTCGGCGTAGATGCGGAAGACGGAGAAGTCGCACGTCTGGCGGGGCCACATCCAGTTGTCGGTCTCGCCGCCGAACTTGCCCATCGACTTGGGTATGGTGAAGACCAGGCGCAGGTCGGTGAAGTCGCGGTAGGTGGTGGCGTAGTAGCGGTTGCCCTCGTAGAAGGGCTTGATCTCGAGGCGCAGGGTTGAGTCCTGGGCGTGCACCTCGCGGCTGAGGGCGTTCTCGAGCGAGTCGAGCACGGCGTCCTGGCGGTCGGCGCTCATGGCGTCGAAGCCCATGGCGTCGAGCTGGGGTGTGAGGTCGCGCTGGTCGATCATGAAGCTGACGAACATGTCCTCGTTGGGCAGCTCCTCTTCGGGGGTCTTGGCGTAGAAGCCGTTGAGCATGTAGTCGTGCTCGACGGTGGAGTGCGAGCGTATGGCCTCGAAGCCGCAGTGGTGGTTGGTGAACACGAGACCGTCGGGCGAGACGACCACGCCCGAGCAGTAGCCCGAGAAGTTGACCACGGCGTTCTTGATGGCGTCGGGACTGTTGTAGAGTCCGTCGTAGGGCAAGGCGAACCCGTAGCCCTGCATCTGTTGGTACACGGCCTGGGGCAGGTCGTAGAGGGTCCACATGCCCTCGTCGGCCTGTGCGGCGGGGGCCGAGAGGGTCAGGGCGGCCGCCAGCAGGAGTCTTGATGTCTTCATTGATGTTTTATGTTTTGGTTTGTTGTTTTTTGTTGAGGAAGGGTGTTTTCAGTTGAGTTATGCGCCCCCTACAGGGGCAGAGGTGGAGTAGGCTATGAGAGATAGGGGCGCGCTCGACTTTGTCGCTTGCGTTAGCAAGAACCCCTATCCTGTATTATGTCGCCCCCTGCGGGGCTCGCCTCCTCACTGTGCGGTGGGACGCACCTACTACAATTTGTCCCTACGGGACGCGTCGTTTGCGAAAATTTCACGTTCACGTCCCTGCGGAGTCCCGTCATTTGCCGTCCTTCTTCCTGAAGTACTTGCCCACGACGGGCAATGAGGAGAGGGGCAGGTCGTGGTAGACGATGTGTCCGACGAACATCAGCACCAGCACCGTGTTGACGGCCAGGGCTGCGGCCAGGGGCAGGTGGGCGTTGGCCCAGCGCATCACGGCGTAGAAGAGGGCGGTGATGGCCACGTAGACGGCGATCGACCGCACGGGGTAGGCGATGGGGTACTTCTTCTGTCCCACGATGTACGAGAGCACCATGGCCGTGCCGTATCCGGCGACGCCTCCCCAGGCGCAGGCCATATAGCCGCAGGTGGGCACGAAAGCCACGTTGACGGCCACGAGCACGACGCAGCCGGCGGCGGAGAACCAAGCACCGTAGATGGTCTTGTCGATGAGCTTGTACCAGAACGAGAGGTTGAAGTACACGCCCATCATGATCTCGGCGGCCATGACGACGGGCACGACGCGCAGGCCGGGCCAGTAGCTGCGGTTGGGTATGACGTAGCGCAGTATGTCGAGGTAGGCGATGACGGTGAGGAAGGCCAGGAGGGTGAAGATGATGAAGTACTTCATGGCCTTGGCGTAGGTCTCGCGGTTGTCCTTGTCTTTCGACTTGCCGAAGACGAACGGTTCGTAGGCGTAGCGGAAGGCCTGCGTGATCATGGCCATGATCATGGCGATCTTGGTGGCGGCGCCGTAGATGCCGAGCTGTGCCTTGCAGTCGGCCAGGGGATAGAGGTAGGGGAAGATGATCTTGTCGAGCGTCTGGTTGAGTATGCCGGCGATGCCGAGCACGAGCAGCGGCCAGGCATAGCGCAGCATGCGCCGCCACAGGGCGGGGTCGAAGCGCCAGCGGAATCCGGTCAGCTCGCGCCAGAAGCAGAGCAGCACCATGGCGGTGCAGACGAGGTTGATGTAGAACACCATGCCCACGTCGAGCGTGAAGTCCTTGTCGTAGAGTCCGAAGGGATTGAGCCTGAGGGCGGGCAGCACGATGAGGTAGAGCAGGTTGAGGACGATGTTGAGGATGATGTTCACCAGTTGCAGGCAGGCAAACTTGACGGCCTTCTTGCGGTAGCGCAGGTAGGCGAAGGGAATGCACTTGAAGGCGTCAATGGCCACGCAGACGAACATCACCGCCACCCAGTCGCTGTGGTCGGGGTACTTCATGAAGGCCGCTATCTGCGGCAGGAAGGCGAAGACGAGGGCCACAAAGAGGGCTGTCGTCGCGCCTACCGAGATGAGCACGGTGGAGTAGACGGTGCGGGCGTCCTCCTCGGTCTTGTTGACGTAGCGGAAGAAGGTGGTCTCCATGCCGTAGGTGAGGATGACGAGCAGCAGGGCGGTGTAGGCGTAGATGTTGGTCACCACGCCGTACTCTCCGCCGGCCGCTGCGAAGGCGGTGGTCTGGATGGGTACCAGGAGATAGTTGATGAAGCGGCCTGCAATGCTGCTCAGGCCGTAGATGGCAGTGTCTTTTGCCAGTGATTTCAGATTTGCCATAGACAGTGACGGGCGTGTCGCCGGGGCGGGCGGTCCGCGCCATTAAATGTGGGTTCTAATGATCGGTGCTTGAATATAGACTCAGAAAAAGAGGTATGCCACGGCGATGGCCGCTACGACCCCGGCCAGGTCGGCCAGCAGGCCGCAGGCCACGGCATGGCGGGTGTAGCGCACGCCGACGCTGCCGAAGTAGACGGCGAGGATGTAGAAGGTGGTGTCGGTCGATCCCTGGAAGATGCACGACAGGCGGCCCACAAACGAGTCGGCGCCGTAGGTGCTCATCGCGTCGACCATCATGCCGCGTGCGCCGCTGCCCGAGAGGGGCTTCATCAGTGCGGTGGGCAGTGCGCCGGCAAAGGAGGTGTCGCCCCCGAGCGAGGCCACCGTCCACTTCACGCCGTCGACGAGCATGTCCATGGCGCCCGAGGCGCGGAACACGCCGATGCCCACGAGCATGGCCACGAGGTAGGGTATGATGCGCACGGCCGTGGAGAATCCCTCCTTGGCCCCCTCGATGAAGGCGTCGTACACGTTGACCCGCTTGCGCATGGCGGCGAGGATGAAGGCCACGATGATGCCCATGAGCAGGATGTTGGCCACGGAGGTGCTCACGGTGTTCATCTGCGCCTTGTCCATCCGGGCGAAGGCCCAGATGATGGCGGCCACGGCCGCCGACATGCCGCCCAGGGTGAGGAGCATGGTGCGGTTGAGGAGGTTGATGCGCTGGTAGAGCGACGTGACCACGATGCCCGCCAGCGTCGAGAAGAAGGTGGCCAGCAGTATCGGCACAAAGACGTCGGTGGGCTGCGCCGCGCCCATCTGCGCGCGGTAGACCATGATGGAGACGGGGATGAGCGTCAGTCCCGATGTGTTGAGCACGAGAAACATGATCATCGGGTCAGTGGCCGTGTCCTTCTTTGTGTTGAGTTCCTGCAGCTGCTCCATGGCGCGCAGGCCGAGCGGCGTGGCGGCGTTGTCGAGGCCGAGCATGTTGGCGGCGATGTTCATGAAGATGCTGCCCGTCACCGGATGGCCCTTGGGTATGGCCGGGAAGAGGCGTGTGAAGACGGGCGAGAGCAGGCGCGCCAGGGCATTGACCACTCCGCCGCGCTCGCCTACGCGCATCACGCCGAGCCACAGCGAGAGCACGCCCGTCAGACCGAGCGAGATCTCGAAGGCCGTGCGCGAGGTGTCGAACGTGGAGTTCATGATGGCGGGAAACACTTCGGTGTCGCCCATGAACACCAGACGCACGAGGGCGATGAGAAAGGCGATGAGGAAAAAGGCTATCCAAATATAGTTGAGTACCATGCTTGCAGTTGTCGGTGAGGTGACGTAAAAAAACGGGGGCGGACGGCACAATGCCGGTGCTGTGACTTGCAAAATTAACCAAACATTTGCAGCGGCGAAAGAAATAGACCGTGAAATCGCCCTTTCCGCTCGCTTTTGTCGGCCGAAAAGCGTACCTTTGCATCAGTACCGCCGCCGACGGCTGCGGTGAGACTGCCAATCCTAATACGTAAAAACAATGATGAAACGCTTTTTCCTTTCGGCCCTTGTGGTCCTCGCTACGCTGGCTCTGTCGGCGCAACCCCTCTATGTGGGCACGTACAACGTGCGCAACCAGAATGACGACGACGCCCGCGAGGGCAACGGATGGCCGCGCCGCTGCCAGACCATCTGCGGCATGGTCAACTTCGAGTCACCCGATGTCTTCGGCACCCAGGAGGTGCTCTGCGGACAGCTCCACGACCTGCTCGACGGACTCGACAACTACGGCTACGTCGGGGTGGGCCGCGACGACGGCAAGGAGGCCGGCGAGTATTCGGCCATCTTCTACAAGAAAGACCGCCTGCGCCTGCTGCACGACGGCCACTTCTGGCTCTCCGAGACCCCCGAGAAGCCCGGACTGGGCTGGGATGCCGTCTGCACCCGCATCTGCACCTGGGCCGAGTTTGAGCAGACCGCTACCAAGACCCGCTTCTTCTTCTTCACCCTCCATACCGACCATGTGGGCGTGGTGGCCCGCCGCGAGTCGATGAACCTCGTGCTCTCGCGCATCAAGACCATCGCCAAGGGTGCGCCTGTGGTCGTGACCGGCGACTTCAATGTCGACCAGCGCGACGAGTCGTACACCATCCTCGCCCGTTCCGGTCTGCTGAAGGACAGCTATGAGGCCGCCCGCCTGCGCCACGCCGAGAACGGCACGTGGAACGACTTCCACGCCGATGCCTTCACAGACAGCCGCATCGACCATATCTTTGTGTCTCCCAGTATCGCCGTCGACCGCTACGCCATCCTTACCGAGTCGTACTGGACACCGCTCACCACCGCCCAGCCCGACCCCAACGGCATGCCGCGCGGCGTGCGCCGCAATCCCTCCGACCACTATCCGGTGTTTGCCCACCTCGTGCTCGATGACGGGAAGAAGGTGAAGAATTGATGCCACGCAAGACGTTATAGTCCCGTAGGGACGACATAATATAGGATAGGGCCTTGGCCCTATCTCAACCCGTTGTTACAAACGTTGCCCCTGTAGTGGGCGCATAATTAAACCAAACGATGGAATTGAATTATGCGCCCCCTACAGGGGCAATTTTGTTGGTGCATACGAAAAGCGTAGGGCCAAGGCCCTACGCTATATTATGTCGTCCCTACGGGACTCGTCGCTTGCGGAAATTCCACGTTCACATCCTACGGGACTTTTCTTCCTTTACTGTGCGGTGGGACACCGCACGCTACTAAAAATATCCCTGCGGGACTCGTCGGTTGCGGCCATTTCCCCCGTAGGGAATGATCCGTTGTACCTCGTCATTTCTTCTTCGGCCGGCGGCGTGCCCATCCTTCCTCCGAGAAGTCGGGCTCTTCGCCCACGAGCTGGTTGTCGGCCTTGCCGCGGCGTGAGGGCTGGTCGGTGAAGAACTGGCGCCAGTCGCCCTTGTCGCCACCTGTGTCGGTGTCCTTGTGGGGAGCGTTGCGGCGCTTCGGTTTTTTCTCCAGGCGGGAGTAGTCCTTGGGTGCATCGTCGCGGCGGGAACGGCGTGCGGGGCGGGCATCGTCGCGGTGTGCAGGACGTGCGGCGGCATCCTTGTCGTCGGCGTCGTTGCAGCGCACGGAGCGGCCTTTGTAGGTGGTGCCGTCGAGGGCGCGCATCACCTTTTTGGCATCACCTTCGGGCACTTCGATATAGGAGAACTTGGAGAGGAGGTCGATGTGGCCGATGTCTTGGCGGCCGCCGATGTGCTTGTTGACAAACTGCATGACCTCGCCGGGGTAGAAGCCGTCGGCCTTGCCCAGATTGATGAAGAGGCGGCGGTAGCCGGCCTCGGCCTTGCGCGGTCCGCGGCCCTTGCGGTCGCGCGCCGTGTCCTTGGCGTCCTTGCTGCCGCGGGTGGAGGGCTTTTCTATCTCGGGTGCGTCGGCGTAGTACTTGAGGAACTTGCCGAACTCGAGGCTGACGATTTTCTTGAGTATGTCCTCCTTGTCGACGTAGGCGAAGTGGCGGTTGATGTCGTCCATGAAGGGAGCGATCTGCTCCTCGTCGACATCCACCTTCTCGATCTCGTCGATGGCCTTGTAGAGCTGCTTGGTGCAAATCTCCTGCGGTGTGGGTAGGGTGCCGTCGACAAACTCCTTGCCGATGATCTTCTCGATGGCCTTGACCTTGTGCTTCTCGCGGGTGTGGATGATGCTGATGGAGGTGCCCTTCTTGCCGGCGCGTCCGGTACGTCCGGAGCGGTGGGTGTAGCTCTCCACGTCGTCGGGCAGGCCGTAGTTGATGACGTGGGAGAGGTCGTCGACGTCGAGTCCGCGTGCGGCCACGTCGGTGGCCACGAGGAGCTGGGTGAGGTGCTGGCGGAACTTCTGCATCGTGAGGTCGCGCTGCTGCTGCGAGAGGTCGCCGTGCAGCGACTCGGCGTTGTAGCCGTCGCGTATGAGCTTGTCGGCGATCTCCTGGGTCTCGGCCTTGGTGCGGCAGAAGACGATGGCGTAGATGCGGGGGTAGAAGTCGACGATGCGCTTGAGGGCGAGGTACTTGTCCTTGGCGCCCACGAGGTAGTAGATGTGGTTGACGCTCTCGGCGCCCTCGTTGCGCGAGCCGACGACGATCTCCTTGTGGTCGTGCAGGTAGTTGAGGGCGATCTTCTCGATGTCCTTGCTCATGGTGGCCGAGAAGAGGAGGGTGTTGCGCTCGGCGGGCACGCCCTCGAAGATCTCGTTGATGCTGTCGGAGAAGCCCATGTTGAGCATCTCGTCGGCCTCGTCGAGCACGACGTTGGTCACGCCGTCGAGACGGGCCTTGCCGCGGTTCATCAGGTCGATGAGGCGGCCGGGGGTGGCGACGATGATCTGTGCGCCGTGGCGCAGGGCGTGTATCTGGTTGACGATGGAGGTGCCGCCGTATACGGGCACGATGTTGATGCCCTCGATGTACTTGGCGAAGCTCTTCAGGTCGTCGGCGATCTGGAGGCAGAGCTCGCGGGTGGGGGAGAGGACGATGGCCTGCGTGTTGTGGTTTTCGGGGTCGATGCGCTGCAGGAGGGGTATGCCGAAGGCGGCTGTCTTGCCGGTGCCGGTCTGCGCGAGGGCGATGATGTCGTTGCCGTGTCCCAGGAGATAGGGTATGACCTCTTCCTGTACGGGCATGGGATGTTCGAAACCAAGTTCTTCGATGGCGCGGCGTATCTCTTCGCTCACGCCCAGTTCTTCAAATGTCTTCAATGTGTGTGTGGATTGTAAAAAAAATGTACTTCTGCCGTGCTTCTCTGCACGTGTGGGATAGCCTCTACTCTAAAAACAGGTTGCCGCAGAGCCTTCCCAGCCATGTACATGAAGACATTGGACAACTCCTCATAAAATATGTGTAATCCCGGACAGTCGGGTACAAAGGTACGCAAAATCCGTGGATTGCGCAAGAAAAAAGGACACCCGGCCTTTGGTGCCGGGTGTCCTTTCCGTATAGGTATGGGCGTGCGCAGGGGGTGTGTATGCGTCGTCGCCGTGCTTACTTGACCACCACCTTGCGTGTGGTGCCGTCGGAGTACTGTATGATGTTGATGCCCTTGGCGGGAGCGGCGAGCAGACGGCCGGAGGCGTCGTAGCGTGCGGTCTCCACGGCGTCGGCGGCGGTGGCGCGGTGCTCGCGTATGCCCGAAGCCGATGAGCTGGCGGGGAAGACGGGCAGTTCGGGGAACCAGTAGTTCTCGGTCATGGCGTAGGTGTTCTTCAGTTCGCCGGTGTTGGAGTACACGCGCAGCTGGGTGTTGTTGCTGTACATGCCGATGGTCACGCCGATGTAGAGGTCGTCGGTCTCGGGGTTTACGCGGCAGCAGGAACCGTAGACGTAGGCATTGTCGCCGTCGGCCTCAAGGTCGATGATCTTGGAGAAGGTGTTGGCGTCGATGTCGTACTTGATGATGGTCTGTGCCGAGAACCACGACGAGGAGCCGCCGTTCCAGTAGAGGCAGTTGCTCTTGGCGGAGGCGCAGAAGCAGTCGGGGGTCCAGGCATACCAGGAGTTGGCGGGGGCGTAGAGGTCGTCGGGTATGTCTATCTTCTCGAGCTGCTGGGTCTCGGGGTTGAAGCGGCGCAGGTAGTTCTGCGTGCTGCCCATGCCGTCGGTGGAGGCGACGGAGAGCCAGATCTGTCCGTCCTTCGAGCGCACGATGGATCCGTAGGCCCACCCCTCCTCTTCGGCGTTGATGGTGCTGGTCACGGCGTTGGTCACGGCGTCGATGACGACAAGGCCCTTGTCCTGGTTGACGGCGAGTATGCGTCCGTTGTCGAAGATCATGTTGCCCATCTGTCCGGCGTAGAGGCTGCCGGAACCGTTCTCCGTGCCGCTGACGACGCCGAGGTTCTCATAGGTGTCGAGGTCGAAGACGTAGACACCATTGCTTGTCGAGGCGTAGCCGCGGTGCAGTTCGGGTACGGCGAGGAAGCCGCGTCCGTCGGCATCGTCGCCGAAGGTCTTGACTGCAGCGAGGCGCTTCATGGTCTTGGCGTCGCACACGGTGAGGCGTGCGCCCTCGACGCTGGCGCCGGGATCCTGTGCCTGCTTGCTGACGATGTACATGCGTCCGTCGGCGATGGTGGCGAAGCATCCGGTGCAGCCGAGCTGCACGTCGGTGCCGTTGGCCTGCTGGAGCACGCGGTAGTCCCATGTGCCGTCGGCGTTGAGGTAGTTGATGGAGGCGTTCTCATGGCCGTACCATCCCTCGTTGAGTACGAACACGCCGTCGGTGTACTCCTTCTCCTCCTGGGCGGAGAGGGGGGCGGCGAAGGTCAGTGCGGCCAGGATGGCGGCCGCTGCCGGTGTAAAGATTTTCTTCATACTGTTGATGTTTTTGGTATGGTGAATACAAGTGTGTGTCGTGTGGTCATGGTGCGGAGGGTGTCTGCCGCTCCCTGGTGCGTGCGATGTAGAGGTCGCGTGCGCCGGATATCTCGGTGGAGGTCTCGCCGAGCCATCCGCAGCACTGGTTGACGCCGGTGTAGACGCGGATGAAGTCGGCTCCCGGCAGGTGTACGGGCTGTCCGGTGGAGTCGACGGCCCAGTCGAGGTCGAAGGAGCAGAGGCGGGTGGAGTCGTTGGGGTGGTTGTCGGCGTAGCCCCAGGGGTAGGAGTAGAGCACGTAGTAGTTGCCGCGTCCGCTCTCGTCGACGGCGTTGGGGGCGAGGCGTGCGCCGGTGAAGGTCATCGTGCTGTCGGCGATCCATTGCGGCCAGTAGCTCTGGCTGTGGTAGATGTTGCGCTCCACGTAGCCTGTGGCGCCGCGGTTGTCGGTCCAGGCGATGTACTGTGTGTCGGTCACGCGTCCGCCGCTGCCTGCAACGGGCGTGTGCGGGGTGGAGTCGGGGTGGCGGTAGGTCACGGCGTAGTCGTGCAGCGTGGCGGCGCTGTGGTACTCGCTGCCGGCCAGTTCGTACCACTCGTCGTCGGGCAGACCGTTCATGTTGCGGTCGAGCGACACCATGACGATGCCCGGCTCGCACGATCCGCCGCGGCGCTGGCCGTACTGTGCCATGTCGGAGTAGAAGGCGTTGCCCTCGATGTAGAGGTCGTACTCCTCGGGGGTGTTGATGAGGGTGTGGTCGAAGCCGAAGGTGACGTACCCTCCCCATGCGCCGAGGGTGACGAGCGTGCCGGTGGCGAGGCAGTCCTCCACCTTCTGCCGCATCTTCTCTTCGGTGTCGCCCTTCTCCCAGAGCGGCGTGTTGCCGACAAACTGTCCCGGTGCGGGGCGGTACTCGTAGACGCGGGCCACGCCGTCGCCGTACTCCACCTCCTCGTGTACGACGCGTATGAGGAAGTCCTTGCGGTAGCCGCGGCTGCCGTCGTCGAGGGCGAAGGTGATGCGGTGCTCCCCCTCCTCGGCGCTGAGGTAGAGCAGCGAGGCGTCGGTGGAGAGCAGGCTGTCGGTGCCGTCGGCGCGGTGCTCGGTCCAGCGGTATCCGTCGCCGGTGTAGGCCGTGGCGACGCGCAGTTTTTGCAGGCGCGGCAGGTTGTAGTAGTCGTCGATGCCCGACGATACCGTTTCGGCCTCGCGCGAGCAGGACAGCAGGGCCGCTGCGGCGGCCATGAGGGACAGTATGGTGCGGTGTGCGTTCATGGGCTGACGAGGGTCATGTGGGCGGGTATGTCGCCCGTGCGTACGCTCCACTTGTGCTTGCCGTCGCGCGAGTAGCAGTGGAGCACGCCGCTCGAGACGTAGTTCTTGGCGTCAGTGACGTAGATGTCGCCTGTCGTGGGGTGTACGAACAGGCCGTAGGGTATGGTGATGTCCTTCTCCGTGCCGTCGGTGATGAAGGCGTCGGTGATGCGCCGCTTGGTCTTCACGTCGACGATGCCGTAGGTCACGGTGTTGCGCTGGGTGTAGTTGTTCCACTCGGTGCTGTAGTAGTAGAGCGAGTCGCCGTGTATGCAAAAACCGGTGCAGGGTATGTCGAGCGTGTCGGTCACCTCCATGCGGTTGCGGTTGGCCTTGCGCTGCAGCACGTACAGGTTGGAGTGTATGCCGGCGTAGTCGCCCATGGAGGTCACCCACAGCTTGCCGTAGCCGTCCTTGGCGATGGCGCCGAGATTGATGCCCACGGGTATCTTCTCCGTCTGGCGGAAGGTGGGTATCTCGATGACCGACACCGTATTGTCGTAGTTTGGCGCCATGTAGCCTCCGGAGTTGGCCACGTAGATGTAGTCGCCGACGATCTCGAGTCCGTTGGGCTGGTAGCCCACGGTGCAGCGGTCGGTGACGGCGAGCGAGAGCGTGTCGATCTTGTACACGGCGCCGGGCACGGCATTGGGGTTGTTGAGCTGTACGGGCCCGACGTAGGAGGTGACGTAGGCGTAGCGGCGGTAGAAGCGTATGTTGCGGCAGTTGGGCACCTCCACCTGTCCGATGCGGCCTCCGGTGTGCGCGTCGAGCACTTCGACCTTGTTGGAGCAGTTGACCACGACGTATATGCGCGACCCGTAGACCTGTATGTCGTTGCCCACGTCGCCGAGCTCCTTGATCTGTGAGGGGTTGCGCTCGGCGTAGAGGTTGCGCACGTAGTAGCCGTTGCGGTAGTCGAGGTAGTCGAGGGTGCACTTGTTGCTGCCCATGTTGCCCTCGTTGAGGATGTAGAGTCCGGCGTAGCCTCCGCCCTCGTCTTCCAGGCCGGGGATGACGTCGTACTGTGTGGGCACGACGATCTCGTCTTCGCGGCAACCGGCGACGACGGCCAGCACGGCCGTGAGGGCCGTGAGTAGACGGAGTATGTGGAGCGGTCTGTACATGGACTTGCGGTGTTGTTTGCGGCGGATTTTCTTTTTGGGACGGGGGGGAACGCCTTTACAGTTCCACGCTGAGCGTGATGCGGAAGTTGCGCTTGGGCATGGGGTAGTTGATGATCACGTCGTAGTCTTGCGCGAAGAGGTTGCACACCTCGACGGCGGCCTTGGCGCGGCACTTGCCCAGGGTGAGGGTGCGCGTGAGGGCGAGGTCGCTCGTGTACCACGGCTGGGTGTGGTTGTAGACGATGTTCTCCTGCTGGTTGTAGCGCTCGCCGGTGTAGATGAAGCTGTAGTCGAGCGTCCAAGGCCCGTATCTCATCTCGACGACGGCCGATCCGCTGTGCCAGGGTATGTAGGGTATCTGGTCGCCGTAGTAGGTGTCGGCCTTGGAGGTGAGGTCTATGGCCTGCTGCCAGGTGTACTGCAGGCGGCAGGTGACGTAGAGCTGGCGTGCGGGGTGGAGGGTGGCGTGGGCCGAGGCGTCGACGCCGGTGATGCGCACGCATCCGAGGTTGAGCATGGTCCAGCGGAACTGCGCCCCCTTGGGGTAGGCGATGATCTTGTCGTGCACCCAGTTGCGGTAGACATCGGCCTTGACGCCCCACTCGGCGATGAGGCCGCGGTCGCGGGTGCGGCTGGTGTAGGCAAATCCGGCGTCGTACTGTGTGGCGCGCTCGGGCGAGAGGCGGGAGTTGCCCATCTCGGCGTAGTAGAGGTCGTTGAAGGTGGGCATGCGGAAACTGCGCTTGGCGAAGGCGTGCACCGTGAAGGCGGTCTTGGCGAAGGGCTGCCAGGAGGCGAAGAGGGCGGGTGTCCAGGCGGTCTTGTCGCCGGGCGAGGCGGCCTGGCGGGTGCGGTCGTGCACGTAGGTCATCACGATGCTGCCCTGCAGGCGTACCGGTCCGAGCGTGGCCGAGGTGGCGGCCGAGGCGTAGTGGGTCCAGCGGGTGGGGTAGACAAAGCCGTACATGTCGGCCGACATCTTGTTCCACTGCACGTCGTAGGCGGCCGAGACGCTCCACCACGGGGTGAGGTCCATCATGTGGGCCGAGGAGAGGTAGAACTCCTTCTGGCGGTAGATGTTGTCGACGGCGGCCACGGTGGTGTCGCGGTTGACGTAGCGTGTGCGGTAGTAGGCGTACTTGGCGAGCCACTGCTGGCGGTAGCGGCGGCCGAAGTCGCGGCGGTAGGTGCCCTGGAGGAAGGAGTTGTTGTCCCAGATGCGCTCGCCGCGCCGCCACACGTTGTTGACGATGGCGCCGGGCACGCCGCGCTCCGAGGTGTAGTTGTAGCCCTTGACCATCCACCGTCCGTGGGCGAAGGTGCCGAAGAGGGCGGCCTCGAGGCGGGTGGCGCGCACGTCGCCGTTCTGTCTGACGGCCGTCGTGTCGTACATCACCTCGCCGGTGCGGGCCGCACGGCGGCGGTAGCGGAACTTGTACTTGCCGTTGCTCGACAACCATTCGGCGCTGAGCGAGGCGCTCACGCGGGAGGAGAGGCGCAGGTCGACGAGGGCGGAGGGGTTGACCAGACCGAACGAGCCGCCCTTGACCGTGGCCCTGGCATGGTAGGTCTCGCCCGGGGCGAACTCCGGCCGGCGGGTCCACAGGTATACCGATCCGGCCGAGGCGTAGTCGCGGGCCGACTGGAAGATGTGGCTCTTCTGTCCGTTGTAGAGCGAGACGGCCTGTACGTTGTCGAGGGAGAACTGCCCGAGGTCTACCTGCCCGTTCTGGGCGTTGGCCAGCTGTATGCCGTCGTAGAACACGCCCACGTGCTGCGAGCCCATCGACCGTATGTTGACGGTCTTGATGCCGCCCACGCCGCCGTAGTCCTTGAGCTGCACGCCGGCGAAGTAGCGCAGGGCGTCGGCCACGCTGAGGCTGCCCAGACGGCGCAGCTGCTCGCCCTCGAGCTGCTGGGGGGCGATGACGCTCTGCGAGTTGCGCGAGCTCACCACCACCTCGCGCAGCGTGTGGAGGCTGTCGAGACGTTGCGCAGGACTGTGTGCCGCTGCGAGGCACAGCGACAGAAGGATCAGTATTCTTGTCATGTCAGTGTAGGCGTGTGCTGTATGGTGCCACGCATTCTCATATGGTGTTCTCCCTCCTTTCCTAACCCACGAGTACTCGGAAGGACGTGCGGCATGCCGGCAGGTCTTCTGACTCGCCGCCCGGATGCGACCGCCTTCCCGGCCTCCGCAGGCGCAGACAGGGTCTGTGTGCGGTAGATGGCCAGTGGCCGTAGTGTCGCACCCTCACAGAAGGGCGGCTCACAGCAGCGGGACTGTCGGGGACTCTCACCCCGTTCCCTTTTGATCGCTGCCTTTCGGGGCAGCAAACCGGTAGCGCATGCAAAGTTACGCTTTTTGGCGTAGGCTACCAAGGATTTTATCCCAAGTTTGTTGGACGGCAGGTTACGGACGCGACCCCGAAAGGATGCGACAACGCCGGTACAAGAAGAAGTGAAAATATGGATGAGGGAAAACGCGCGGCGAAGGAAAAGCCCTGCAGGGCTTTTTATTACCATGGACTATGTCTGCCCTCTATGGGAACTTCTCCATTCCCCCCGATACCCCCGTCTACACCGGAAAAAACGTGGAAATTTTGTTTTCTTATGAATTTCCGTTTCGCCGTTTCCGCCGGAGTCTGTACCTTTGCAGCATACGGCTGACGGACGGCCATGCGCCGCCTGATAGCCGAGAAACACAAAGAATCCTTTTATCCCTCCATTACCCCCCCACACAAAAAAACCGTCAGACAGCATGAAGATATATTTCAACCATAAGGAAGAACTGTGGAACTCGTGGTCGCACGGCGCGGGCGTCATCCTCGGCCTTGTCATCGGCACGGTGTTCCTCGTGTGGTGCGGCTGGGCGCGCAACGGCTGGGCCACGGCCGGCATCATACTCTACCTCTTCGGCATGCTCTGCTCCTATGCCGCATCGACCGTCTACCACGCCCTGAGCGCTTGGTCGCCGTGGAAGGAGCGGCTGCGGCGGTGGGACCATGCCGCCATCTACTGGCACATCGCAGGCTCGTACTCGCCCATCACGCTCATCGCCCTGCGCGACTACGGAGCATGGGGATGGGCCTTCTTCGGATTTATCTGGGCCGCCGCCATCGCCGGCACGGTGAAGAGCTTCACCGGGCTCAAGGGCCACAGCCGTCTCGAGACCGTCTGCTTCGTGGCCATGGGCCTGAGCGTGCTCGTGGCCTTCGGACCGCTCGTGCACTGTGTCGACACCGCCGCCGTGGTGTGGATCGTGGCCGAGGGCGTGAGCTACATCACCGGGGCCGTGTTCTACAGTCTCAACAAGCGGCGCTACATGCACACCGTCTTCCACTTCTTTGTGCTGCTCGGTTCCGTCTGCCATATCGTGGCCGTATGGGACATTCTGCTGCGCTATCTGTAAGTGGAAGCCTTTTGGTAGATTTTTGCATTTATTTCTGCTCACTTTGTTTGGTATTCTTGGACGAAATGCCTAATTTTGTCAAATCCGCAACCCGTGCGCACGTTTCTCTGCGGGTTGCCTGGCCTGAAGACAAGAATTACCAAACAATATCTGCTTATGAACAAATTTGTACTCACCCTCTCCCTTTGCCTCGCCACCTTCACGGCATGGGCGCAGAGCGGAAGCGAAAACCGTATGTCCGTGCACCAGAAGGACGGCACGGTGAAGGTGTACGACGTGGCCGCTGTCGACAGCGTCACCTTCGGCAGTGTCGCCACTGAAGGCACCGTCACGCTGAGCGTCACCGCACAGTCGGGTGCACTGGCCCTCGTGTCGGTCACCCTGCCCGACTGGTGCAGCAAGTGCGACGTGGCCGTCATCCCCGACGACGGATCCGTCAGCGACCAGACCTCCTATGTCCGCCGCAACCGCCAGCACCGCATCACCATGTCGCAGACCGTCACCATCGGACAGCTTTGCCCCTCGGCCAAATATCTCATCGCCGCAGTGCCCTACGACAAGTACGGCGTGCCCGGCACCGTCACCACACTGCCCCTGACCGTCGGCGACGGCGACGTGACCGACCTGGGCGAAGGCGCCAACACCTATATCGTACCCGAGGAGGGCAAGTACTCCTTCCTGCCCCGCCACGTGCGCGGCGACATGATCACCGGCATCGACAAGGTAGACTGGATATGGGCCACGCTGCCCGAGGACGGCGGCGAGACACAGGACCTGCTCTCCGACATCACCTATGACGACAACGGACGCGTCTCCTTCACCGCCACCGGCAAGAAGGGCAACGCCGTGCTCGGCGCCTTCGATGCCTCCGGACGCGTGATCTGGACCTGGCTGATATGGTGTACCGACCGCCCCTCGACCATGCGCTATGAGAACGGGGCCGAATTTATGGACCGCTTCATCGGCGCCACTAGCGCCACGCCTGCCGACGGCACCGACACCTGGGGACTCGTATGGCAGTGGGGACGCCCCACACCCTTCTTCGGCGGATATGCCGAGAACGAGTGGGCAGAGTCTGACGCCTTCTACGAGGCACGCGCATGGACGGTCGTCAATCCCGCCTACAACTTCGAGTGGGGCATCAACAAGACGGCCGTATCGATGAGCGACGCCATCGCCGCACCCCTCACCTTCTTCTATGAGGAGAACTCCTGCGACTGGCATACGCCCGTCGACCTTACCCTCTGGGGCGAGACCAAGACTGACTACGACCCCAGTCCCGCCGGCTTCCGCATGCCGACGACCGACAACTGGACCGAGCTCGAGAAGGGCCTCTACTACGTCACCCGCAACAAGGGCTTCGCCTACGACTATGACGGACAGCAGGCATGGTGGCCCGCACAGGGCAGCGGCCGCGAGTTCAATACCGGATGCAACATCATCGGCACCGGCAAGCTGCACGTCTGGTCGGCCACGGCCTACTATGTCAACAACATTCTCTACGGCATGACCAACGCGCCCTACGGCTACCGTCTCATCGCCGAGTCGGCTACCGCCACTGTCTACCCCGAGACCATGGCCAACCGCTCCTTCGCCTTCTGCGTGAGGTGCATCGCCGACAAGTAGAACAAGGTGTGCCATTAAAGCCCCGTAGGGGCGACATAATACAGGATAGGGCCTTCTTGCTTAGGCAAGCGACAAAGTCGAGCGGGCCCTATCTCAAACGGGCCACGTAAATATTGCCCCTGTAGGGGGCGCATAATTCAATCTCCTCAATCGGTTTAATTATGCGCCCCCTACAGGGGCAATGTTTTGGACATATACGAAAAACGTAGGGCCGAGGCCCTACGCTATACTATGCCGCCCCTACGGGGCTTGTCGCTTGTGGCATCGCGTATTTGATACTGGCTTGTCTGCTATACTGCCCTTCACGGCTTTCTTTGCCTTGGTATGTGTGACTGTTGCGCCTTTCGTGGCACTTTCCCCCATGTTTTCCCCCTTTCTCCGTACGTCGTCTCGCTGATAATGACTACTTTTGTCATGACAAAACGAAACGTCGCCGACGTTGATTGATATACGGTGGTATTCCCCAAAACCACCCTGAAAACTGTATTTGTATTTGATGATGAAACGCAAAAACATCATTTTCTGCGTCCTTGCCGCCTGTGCTGCCGCCTGTGTTGCCGCTATCGGCGTGCGCTACTGGCTGTACGGCAAGAAGACGGTGGCGCCTGTGGTGGAGAAGGTGCGGCAGAGGGTGCAGGCCCGCACCGCCCGCGATACCGCCGCCGTGCGCCGCGACACCGTGCCCAAGACCGACTACCGCATCGGCGGCACGCTGCGCTACGACGACGGACTGCCCGCCGCCGGCGTGGCCGTGAGCGACGGCTACACCGTGGCCGTCACCGACTCGACGGGACGCTACGCCTTCCGCCGCGACTCGCTCGCCCGCTATGTATGGTACACCGTGCCGGCCGACTGCGAGGTGCCCGCCCATGCCGATGGCGACCGCACGGCCGCCTTCTACCTGCCCCTGCGCAAGAACCGCAGGGTATACGACTTCACCCTCCATCGCCTGCCCGGCGGACGCCAGCGCGCCTACCGCCTTGTGGTGCTCGGCGACCCGCAGGTGACCAATGCCAAGAACCCCTTCTATACCGACGCCACCGACAATCCCGTGCAGCGCAGCGACATCGAGCGGTTCACCTCCGAGACCATGGCCGACCTACGCTCGTGGCTCGCCACCGTGCCCGACAGCGTGCCGGTCTACGGACTGAGCATGGGCGACGACGTGCAGTACTACGGCGGCTACAACGCCGCCCTCGAGATGCAGATACGCCGCGCCCTGGGCAGCACGCGCATGCGCCTATTCTCCGTCATCGGCAACCACGACCAGGACGGCAAGGCGCTCTACCGCTCGAAGTGGATGGAGGCCTGGGGACCCGACGACTACTCCTTCGACCGCGGCGACGAGCACTACGTCTGTCTCAACAACGTGCAGTTCTTCCACGGCGCCTCCTACTACTCGCCCGGCGAACTGTCGGAGCGGCAGATGCGGTGGCTCAGGCAGGATCTCGCCCTCGTGCCCCGCGACCGCAAGGTGGTGCTCTGCTACCACATACCCTTCACCTTCGGCAACCGGCCCTCGAAGCATGCCGAGGCCCTCACCGCCGAAAGCGAGAAGGGACACTACTCCTCGGCACGCCTGTCCGAACTGCTTGCCCTTCTCGCCCCCTTCACGGGCGGCGCCGAACTGTTCTGCGGCCACACCCACTTCGCAATCAACCACGAGATAGACTATGCCGGACAGCACATCCTCGAGCATTGCCACGCCGCCGCCTGCGGCAATATCTGGCAGTCTAACGTCAATCTCTGCGGCGCTCCCAACGGCTATTACATCTACACCTTCTCGGGCACGGCCATCACCGACTGCCGATACAAGGGCACCTTCTGGGACGCCGACCGGCAGATGGCCCTCTTCCGCTCCGACACCGACTACGGCGGCGAGTCCTACGCCGCCGACTGGGATCTGGCCCGCGGACGCGGCACCATCGTGGCCAATGTCTTCAATGCCGACTCCCGCTGGCGTGTCGTCGCCGTGGAGAACGGTGTGGAGCACCCCATGCAGCGGCTCTCGGGCAAGGGGCAGGACGCCTTCGCCACCGGCTACCACCGCAAGTACTGCCAGTGCGCACCCTACAGTTTCATCAGCAAGCAGAACACCTACCTCCTCATGAACCACCTCTACTGTTACACCCCCTCCTCCCACAAGGCCCGTGTCACCGTGCGCGCCACCGACCCCTACGGCCATACCTACACCGCCTCGAGCGACGGCATCCTCACCGAACCGTACTACAACTACGCCCACTACTACGCGGGAGGAAAGTGACGGGCCGCACGGAGACGGGGAGGAATGGCCGGGGTTGAATGCATGACCGTAACGGTAAGAGCGGACTTGGATGCGTTCCCGTAATCTTGTTTGGCGATTCCGCAAGCCACAAGCCCCATAGGGGCGACATAGTATAGGATAGGGGTTTACCCCTATCTCCACGGTTTTTCGCAAACGTTGCCCCTGTAGGGGGCGCATAATTCAACCGCCATCGGAAGTAATCCAACGAATTTTCACGAATACCACCGCCACATGCGTTTTATTCGTGAGAAAATGTTCGTATATTGAATTATGCGCCCCCTACAGGGGCAACTTTTGCGTATTCCGATTGAGATAGGGGCAAGCCCCTATCCTATATTATGTCGCCCCTACGGGGCTTGTCGTTTGTGGCATCGCGTGTTTGGATCTACCTACGGGTTTGTGGCTTGCGATCCCCCTACTTCTTCTCCGTTATCCACAAAAAAAAACTGCCCCATCCTCACGGACGGAAGCAGTCACCAATTGTTAACAATTCAATCTGTAATTTCTAATGATTTGCTTTTTTTGAAGAATGTATCTATATTAAACGAGATAATTTTGTAGGCGTGTACTGTAGGGTTCCACGCCCTGCTTTCCTTTTTATATTCTTGCTGCTCGTAAACGGTTCGGTCTTTCATTCCCAGTCGTCATAGTCCCAGCCGCCGGTGTAGCCGGCGGAGCGTTGGTCGATGTCTTCCGACCCGTCGTACTTGTCGACCGATCCGGAGGGGGTGGTGCCGTCGCCGCTTCCGGTGGTGGTGTTGCGGTCGGTGCTGCCTGCCGATCCGGCGAGGATGGGCTGTTCGGCGATGACGTGCATGGTGTTGACGCTGGGGGTGATATATGTCTTTTTCATTGTTGTCGGTGTTTATTTTGTCGATGTGTCGGTGTTACTTGACGATGTATTTCTTGCCGCCCGACACGTAGATGCCTGCGGGCAGACCGTCGGTCGTTGTGGCGTTGCGGCGTACGAGCTGGCCGGCGAGGTTGTAGATGTTGCCGCTCACGGCGCGGTCGGGGGTGACGATCACGATCTCGGGCAGGGCGATGCCGGTGGCGTCGTCGTCGAGTCCGAAGGTGGTGCCGTTGTCGCGGGCCTTCTGCTGGCCGTCGATGATGAAGGAGTCGTCGGTGTACTTGCCGTCGGTGAAGTCGCTGGTGTACTGGCGGGGCAGCACGGTGCAGGAGTATGGTGCCCATACCTTGCCGCTCACGCCGTTCTGGTAGTAGAACGACACCTTGTACTCGTCGCCCACCTTCTTGCCGCCGAGGAAGTAGCAGTAGGTGGGGCGGTGGAAGACGGCCGATGCGGTGTGGATGGTGCCGGCCGCGGCGCTCTTCACGCCCGAGCAGGAGCCGCGGAAGACGTAGGTCCACTTGTACGTGTCGACGGAGGAGTAGTCACCGGTCTCGGTGCCGTCGATGATGGCGGTGGCCTCGGTCAGCTGGTTGTGCTCCGATCCCGGTTCGGGTACGCGGGTGCGGATGACGTTCTTGCCGGCCTCGGCATCGACGCCGAAGGCGTTGGAGGGCTTGATGACGTAGGGATACCAGGCCTTGATGCCGCCCTGCTCCATGAAGAGTTTGCCGCCGTCGTTGGTGTCGTCGTCGGGCATCTGGTTGCTGGTGAAGTAGAGCTGTATGCTGTGGTTGGTGTAGTCGCGGGTCACGCGGCCGAGGGTGTAGAGCAGGGTCTGCTCGCCGAAGTACTTCTTCACCTCGGCCTTGCTCAGAGAGTAGGGCAGACAGATGGTCCACCAGTTGTTGTCGGTGATGGGCACGATATTGTCGGGTATGGGCGCATCGGCGCGGGTGAGCACAAAGCGCAGTATGCCGATGTGCTTCTTGCGCTCCTCGCTCATCTCTGTGCCGTCGAAGAGATAGCCGTTGATTGTGCCTACCTTCGACTGGTCGGCGTTCTGCGGGCCGTGGGCCTTGTTGTAGTCCTCCTGTGAGGGCCAGAGGCGCTCGTCGCCGAGATAGGCGTCCTTGATGGAGTACTTGCGGGTGAGGTCGTCGTAGGTCAGGGTCTCCTCCTCGGTGAGGTCGGGACGGTAGTGGAGAATGGTGAAGTAGTGGCCGTTGTTGATATAGTTTTCGCGGGTGGCTATCTCGCCCGTGATGGTGACGTTGCCGCCCCAGCCGGTGTAGGGGCCGTTGCCGAACACGTCGTCGGCACATTCGGGCGACGTGCGGCCCTGGAAGTAGACGTCGCTGAGCGCATTGGTGTATCCGATCTGGAAGGACGATGCACCGAGGTACTTCACGTTCTCGGGGAAGAGGAGCACCTCGCAGGTGTGCTGCAGAAAGGCATTGTCCTCCACGCGCTCGAGCGTCTGCGGCAGCACAAGGTGCTTCAGTCCGGTGCACTGCTGGAATGCCGCTTTGCCGATCTTGGTGATGGTGGTCTGGCTGAGGTCAAGCGAGGCGAGATCGTATTCCATTCCGAATACGTAGTCGCCTATCTCCGTGTACCCCTTGGGGATAATGAGCGCACGCAGTTTGCTTACGGTCTGGTAGCCTTGGGCACCTTGGTTCTGGTTGAAAAGACAGGTGGGGATGACCGTCGACGTGGCGTCTGCCGACAATTGGGGCAGGGCCAGGGTGGTCAGCGTGGTGTAGTGGTTATGGCACTCGGCGAAGGTGCCGGAGAACATATAGTTCTTGTCCGAGTAGGAGCAGATGGGATTGAGCGCAGTGACGGTGGCGTCGCTGAGGTCGAGGGTGACAAGGTTTTTCTTGCTGTTGTTGTAGAGTACGGCGTTGATGTCGTTGTCGGATACGGGTCCGCTGACCTTGATCTTGACGACCTGTTGGCTGGTCTGTTCTGTAAGTGTACGCTTTACGGCGTCGGTGAAGTCGCGTTTCCACGCATAGTCTTTGTATTCGTAGGTTCCGATGAGACCTGCTTCTGTGGTGGTGATAGTGGCGCTGTCAGTACCTATAATTGTGACTGTAACTGACGGAGAATCAACGCTTTGGGCTGAAATCCCCCCCCCCCGAGTAGGGCGGCGAGGGCGCACAAGATGAACTTACGTTTCATTTGTCTGTCGTTGTTATTGAATTGTGTGTGTGAATGTTTCTGTTATCAGAATGGCAAACTTCGGGGTGTGGTCAGGGTATCTTATTGTCGTGTTTTTGGCCAGCTCTGTGGCCTTTTTGCGTTTTGCGGTGCAAAGTTATGGATATTTGTTCCGTTTTGGGGAAGGGTCGGCGGGGAAATTTTAAGGTGCGGGTGAAATTTTAATATACATTAACACGGATTGCGGAATACGACGCGGCGGATGGGGGTGCGGGGCGTTTTGACGAATGGCCATGCGGTGCATTTCATACATAGCCCCGTGTACGTAAATCCTGAAGTATGTTTGGCATACATAGCCCCGTAGGGGCGGCATAATATAGGGTAGGGCCTCGGCCCTACCTCAAACGGCGGTACAAATGTTGCCCCTGTAGGGGGCGCATAATTCAACCGCCATCGGAAGAGATTACTTCCCGCCGGTCAGTGGGTCTGCGACAAATCTCGTAAAATTTGTGGACGAACCACAATTCCCGTGGTTTTTATGAACCACGAATGATACGAATTTTCACGAATGGACATATGTGGTGCACCGTGCCCATCTATGCAACATGTTGAATTATGCGCCCCCTACAGGGGCAACGTTTGCGAAATACCTTGGAGATAGGGCCGAGGCCCTATCCTATACTATGTCGCCCCTACGGGGCTTGTCCCTTGAGGAATCGTTTATTTGTTATGTTCCTTGCGGCATCGCGTGTTTGTATCTACCTACGGGCCTTGTCGCTTGCGGGGCTTGTCCGTCATGCCACCTTGCGTGGCTTGTCCGTCATGCCACCTTGCGGGGCTTGCCCCTCACTGCATGCACGCCTCATGCACCCATTCCACGGCGTGCGTGTATCGGGCGGCGAGGGTGAGGAGGAGGGCATAGAAGCCGGCGAGGGCGTCGTCGAGCATGCAGCCCCAGCCGCCGTGTATGTGGCGGTCTACCCAGCGGCAGCCGAGGGGCTTGGTGATGTCGATGAGGCGGAAGAGGGCGAAGCCGAGGGTGGCCAGGCTGATGGCCACATAGCTCTCTCCGGCCACAAAGGTGGCGGCGAGGGTGGAGACCCAGGTGCCGAAAAACTCGTCGATGACGACGGCACGCGGGTCCTCGCCCCAGTAGCGCTCCATGACGTTGTCGGTCCACACGCCGATGAAGAGCGAACCGACCACGAGGGCCACGTTGGCGATGAAGAGGGCCGTGGGGGAGAGGAGGAAGTACAGACCCGTCCATATCAGCAGGGCCAGCAGGGCGCCGGCCGTGCCGGGGGCTACGGGACAGTAGCCTGTGCCGAGTCCGGTGGAGAGCACGAGGTGGAAGAAGGGCACGCCCTTCGGGTCGCGGAAATTGTTGTTGCTCATGTGCAGGTTTTCTTGTGTTTGCTGCCGCTTATTTGCCGTGCCGGCCGGTGAAGAGATGCCATGCCTCGCGTACCCAAAGCACGAGCGAGGAGCCGGCGATGATGATCACCCAGTCGGTGAGGCTGAGTCCGGTGACGTTGAAGAACTGCTGTATGCCGGGCACTTCTACCATGAGCACCTGTCCGATGAGGATGATGGCCGAGATGGTGACCAGGCCGTTGCAGCCCTTGAAGTGCAGGGCGCTGCGTCCGGTGCCGAAGGCGCGGGCGTTGAAGAGGTAGAAGAAGTGGGTCATGACAAAGACAGTGAAGAGCAGCGTCAGCTCGTAGGGCGTGACGTGGCCCTTGGCACCGAGGGAGATGCCGGCAAGGTCGGTCAGGCAGGTCACGTCGGCGTGCTGGAAGATGTAGAGCAGGGCGAGGAGCAGGAGGAAGAAGAATCCGCCTACGCCCACGATCTCGTGCATCATCTCGCGGGTGAGGATGGATGCCTTGCGGTCGCGCGGCTTCTCGTGCATGACGCTCTCCGAGGGGGGCAGCGAGGCGAGGGCCGTGGCGGCGAAGGTGTCCATGATGAGGTTGATCCAGAGCATCTGGGTGACTGTCAGGGGCGACTCTGTGCCCATGAAGGCGCCGCAGAGCACGATGAGGCAGGCCGTGACGTTGACCGTGAGCTGGAAGAGCAGGAACCGCTGTATGTTGCGGTAGAGCGAGCGTCCCCACATGACGGCCTTGCCGATGGAGGCAAACGAGTTGTCGACGATGGTGATGTCTGACGCTTCCTTGGCCACGCTCGTGCCGTCGCCCATCGACAGGCCGACATGGGCGGCGCGGAGGGCCGGGGCGTCGTTGGTGCCGTCGCCGGTGACGGCCACCACCTGTCCGAGCCGCTGGAGGGTCTCCACGAGGCGTTTCTTGTCCATGGGGCGGGCGCGGGCGATGATCTTCAGTCCGAGGATGCGGCGCTCCAGCTCCTCGTCGCTGAGGGCGGCGAACTCCGGTCCGGTGATGATATTGTCGTCGCCGTCGGTCTTGTCGTCCCACAGGCCGATCTGTCGGCCTATCTCGCGGGCTGTGCCGGGGGTGTCGCCCGTGACGATCTTGATGCTGATGCCTGCGGCGATGCACTCGCCCACGGCGGCAGGCACGTCGGCGCGTACCGGGTCGGCGATGGCGGCGATGCCGATGAAATGGAGGTTTTCGGCCACTACGCGCTGTTCGGCGATGGTCTTGTCGCCCTCTTCCACTACCTGGTAGGCGAAGCCGAGGGTGCGCATGGCGCGGTTCTGCCACTCGGCGAGCTGGCGGTCGAGCTCCTCGCGCGACACGTCGGCGTGGCGGCAGAGGGCGTACACCATCTCGGGTGCGCCCTTGACGTAGAGCACCTTCTTGCCCGGCAGGGCGGCCGATGTGACGACGGTGGCCATGTACTTGCGCTCGGTGGAGAAGGGCAGCTCCTCCACGGCGTGTGCGCTCTCGCGCAGGGGGCGGAAGTCGGTGCCCCGGGCGTTCATCCAGAGCAGGAGCGCGCCCTCGGTAGGATTGCCGAGTATCTGCGGGCGGGCGGTGTCGGAGAAGTCGAGCGAGGCGGTGGAGTTGACGGCGATGCCCTCGTAGAGTATCCCGTCGGGGGTGTCGCCGTAGGTCACCATGCTGTCGACCGACATGAGGTTTTGCGTGAGCGTGCCGGTCTTGTCGGTGCAGATGACGGTGGTAGCGCCCATGGTCTCGCAGGCGTGCATCTTGCGTACGAGGTTGTTGGTCTTGAGCATGCGGCGCATGCTGTAGGCCAGGCTGAGCGTGACGGCCATGGGCAGGCCCTCGGGCACGGCCACGACGATGAGCGTGACGGCAATCATGAGCGTCTGCAGGATGTAGGCCATGAAGGGCATCCACTCGAGCGGTCCGCCGGCGGTGGTGACGTACATGAGTATGCGTCCGGCGACGATGGCGGCGGCGACGGCGTAGCTTGCCTTGGTGACGAGCGCGCCGAGGCGGTCGAGCTGCTCGTTGAGCGGCGTGCGCACGCTGTTGTCTATCTGTACGGCCTCAAACACCTTGCCTTGCTCGGTATGGTCGCCCACGGCGGTGACGCGGCCTATGCCGTGCCCCTCCATGACCTTGGTGCCCTTCATGGCGTGGTCGGTGGGGAAGGTGGCGTCGGGATCGGCGTCGGCCGGATCGGTGCTCTTGTGGCACATCGGTTCGCCGGTGAGCGTCGACTCGTCGATGCCCAGTGCGGTGGCGGCGAGCAGCTGGCAGTCGGCCGGCACCTCGGCTCCGGTGGGGAGCACGACGATGTCGCCCACCACCACGTCGCGGCGTGCGACGAGGGTGGTGTTGCCGTCGCGGATGACCTCCACCTGCTCGTCGTCGTTGACCTGGTTGAGCACGGCAAACTCCTTGTCGGCCTGCAGCTCGAAGTAGAAGGCCAGTCCGGTGGCCAGGAAGATGGCGATGAAGATGCCTACCGGCTCGAAGAAGACGGCCGCGCCCTCGTGGAGTCCGAAGTACTCGTAGAGGGAGATGCCGATGGAGAGTGCGCCGGCGATGAGCAGGATGATGATGAGCGAGTCGCGGAACTTGTCGAGAAACTGCCGCCACAGGGGGGCTTTCTTGGGCGGGGTGAGCACGTTGGCGCCGTGCTGGCGGCGGCTCTCTTCTACCTGGGCTGCGGTCAGTCCGGTGAAATGCTGGTTGGGTTCCATTGTTTTGTGTGTGTCTTTGTGGCCCTTTTTATGACAATTACGGCGGTACTTTATAGAACCGTCCTTATTTGCCCTTGGGCTGGAGGAGCATGACGGCCTTGCCCGAGCGGTCGTTGAGCGAGAGCGTGCCGTCGGGGAGGACCGTGTAGGCGTGTATCTTCTCCAGGGCGCCGAGCACGCGCTGCTCGGTCTGCATGTTGGCGCAGAGCATGCGGGTGCAGCCTACCTGCGAGAGGTCGAGCGTGCCGCGCGAGGCATTGGCACGGTAGGTGCCGGTGAGGCTGTTGCATCCGGCCGAGCCGTAGAGATTGTGTGCCTTGGCGTCGAAGCCGAGGAAGGGAGTATCCTCGCTCTCGGCGGCATCGACGCGCTGGCCTTCAATCTGTGTGATCTCCCATTCGCCGGCGAGGGTTGCAGTGCCGGAGGTGTCTTTGGATGAGGAGCATGCGGCGACGGTCGCGGCCATGCAGAGGGTGGCGATAAGATGTTTCATCGTGTCGTGTGTGTGTCGTTGGTGGATGGGTCTTGTGTGGAATGTACAGTGTCAGTGCAGGCGCCAGGTGGCACCGTCCTTGGTGTCCTTGACCTCGAAGCCGAGGGCGGCGAGGTCGTCGCGTATGCGGTCGCTGGTGGCCCAGTCTTTGGCGGCCTTGGCCTTGGAGCGGAGGTCGAGCACCATGTCGACCACCTTGCCGAAGGCTTCTTCGCGGTGCGACGAGGCGTCGGCGCCCGAGGCGCGCAGTCCGAGCAGGTCGTTGGCGAAGAGGTGCATCGTGTCGGCAAGCTCCTTCAGGTCGGCCTCGGAGACGGCGGCCTTGTGGTCTGCGGCCTTGTGTATGACGGAGCAGGCTTCGAAGAGATGGGCGATGACGAGCGGTGTGGCGAGGTCGTCGTTCATGGCGTCGTAGCACTTCTGGCGCAGGGCGGCGATGAGGGCGTGGCTCTCGGCGTCGCTTTCGGCCGAGGGGCTGATGCGGTCGATGTCGGCGATGCCCTCCATGAGCTTGGCCAGTCCCTTCTCTGAGGCCTGGAGCGCCTCGTCGGAGAAGTCGACGGTGCCGCGGTAGTGGGCCGAGAGGATGAAGAAGCGTATGGTCATGGGCGAGTAGGCCTGGTCGAGGCTCTCGTGCTTGCCCGTGAAGAACTGCTCCAGGGTGATGAAGTTGCCGAGCGACTTGCCCATCTTCTGTCCGTTGATGGTGATCATGTTGTTGTGCATCCAGTAGTGCACCATCTGGTCGCCCTGTGCGGCCACGGCCTGTGCGATCTCGCACTCGTGGTGGGGGAAGATGAGGTCCATGCCGCCGCCGTGTATGTCGAAGTGTGCGCCGAGGTACTTGCGTCCCATGGCGGTGCATTCGCAGTGCCATCCGGGGAAGCCGTCGCTCCAGGGGCTGGGCCAGCGCATGATGTGCTCGGGCTGTGCCTTCTTCCAGAGGGCGAAGTCGGCCTGGTGGCGCTTCTCGCCTACGCCGTCGAGCGAGCGCGAGGCGTCGCGCACGTCGTCGAGGTTGCGTCCGGAGAGTATGCCGTAGTGGTGGTCGGCGTTGTACTTGTGTACGTCGAAGTATATCGATCCGTTGCTCTCGTAGGCGTAGCCGTTGTCGAGGATCTGCTGCACGAGCTGCTCCTGCTCGATGATGTGTCCGGTGGCGTGCGGCTCGATGCTCGGGGGAAGCACGCCGAGGGCGTCCATGGCGGCGTGGTAGCGGTTGGTGTAGTACTGTGCGATCTCCATCGGCTCGAGCTGCTCGAGGCGTGCCTTCTTCTCGATCTTGTCGTCGCCCTCGTCGGCGTCGTGCTCGAGGTGGCCTACGTCGGTGATGTTGCGCACGTAGCGTACCTTGTAGCCGAGGTGGCGGAGGTAGCGGAAGAGGATGTCGAAGGTGATGGCGGGACGGGCGTGGCCCAGGTGCGGGTCGCCGTAGACGGTGGGTCCGCAGACGTACATGCCTACGTTGGGGGCGTGGAGGGGCTTGAAGAGCTCCTTATGGCGTGTGAGGGTGTTGTAGATGATGAGGTTCTGTTCCATGGGTCGCAATGTTTTTTGTTTTTTCGGGACACGGCTTCCGTATGGACGGGCGTGCCGAAAGAGAAAAGGCCGGACTGGGGAGGGCCCGGCTGTATAGTTGTCGGAAGGGATCAGGCGAGCAGGCGCTTGACGACGGCGGAGATGGCGCGTCCGTCGGCCTTGCCGGCCATCTGCTTGGAGGCGGTGCCCATGACGCGGCCCATGTCCTTCATGCCGGTGGCTCCGGTCCCTGCGATGATCTTGGCCACGGCGGCCTCTATCTCTTCCTCGGTGAGGGGCTTGGGCAGGTATTCCTCGATGACGCGGGCCTGTGCGAGCTCTTCTTCGGCGAGGTCGGGGCGGTTGGCCTCGGTATAGGTCTGTGCGGTCTCGCGTCCTTGCTTGGCGAGCTTCTGGAGTATCTTGAGGGCGGCGTCGTCGGCGAGGGTGTCGTCGGCTCCGGGTGCGGTCTTGGCCTCGAGGAACACTTTCTTGACGTTGCGCAGGGTGTCGAGGCGCACCTTGTCGCGGGCCTTCATTGCTTTCTTGATGTCTTCGCTGACTTGGTCGAAAAGATTCATGATGCTATGCTTTTTTGTGTAGGCGTGTTCTAAAAATTCCACGCATTGTTAAATTCTATTTTGACGGGTATGCTCTTTGTGTCTTTTTGTTTTTATCCGGCATCTTTTTCGTCCTTCTTCAGTCGCATAGCCCGCTATGCTCCTTCAGAAAGACAGAAAAATTTGCTCGGCTAAAATTCAAAAATCCATCAAAGGTAATTTTTAGAACCCGCCTATTCTTGTTTTTTCGGGGGGAAGGGGATGCCTTCACGGGGTGTGCGGGACGGCGTCATTCGCCGTCGCTGCCGAAGGAGATGGTGCCCTGTACGGTGGTGTCGGTCTCGGCGGGCTTGGGTGCGGCGGGCTTGTCGTAGGCCATGCTGCGTATGTTGTTGAGCATCTGCTTGGTGCGCTTGTAGGTGGGCGAGTTTTCTACGGCGAGTATGATCTCGTCGTTGTCGAGCTCGTCGGGCTGGAAGGTGAAGATGTTGGGCCGCGGCTTGTACTGTCCGTTGTTCTTGTTGTTGTCGTAGTAGTGCTCGCGGCGCTGGTCGAGCTCGGCGCGCTTTTCGGCTTCGCGGTCGATCTGCTCCTGTGTGCGCTTGCTGATGTAGTCGTCCATGCCGTCGACGTCGTTGATGCCGAATCCGGTGGCGAGGATGGTGACCTTGATCTTCTGTCCGAGGTCGGGGTCGAGGTTGACGCCCCACTTGATCTCGAAGTCGCGGCTGAACTTGGCCATGAACTCGTGCACTTCCTTCATCTCGTCCATCATCAGTCCGGCGGGAGCCTTGTCGTCGCTCTTGTTCTGGCTGTAGTTGATGCTCAGGAGGATCTTCTTGGCGTTGAAGACGTCGTTGTCGTTGAGCAGGGGCGAGTTGAGTGCGTCGTCGATGGCTTTGCGCACGCGGTTTTCGCCTTCGCCGTATCCGGTGCTCATGATGGCCACGCCGCCGTCCTTGAGTACGGTCTTGACGTCGTTGAAGTCGAGGTTGATGAGTCCGTGGTTGGTGATGATCTCGGCGATGCTCTTGGCTGCGGTGCTGAGCGTGTCGTCGGCCTTGGCGAAGGCGTCGAGCACGCTGAGGTCGTTGTAGATCTGGAGGAGGCGCTCGTTGTTGATGACGAGGAGTGCGTCGACGTGCTTTGACATCTCCTCGACGCCGTCGAGTGCCTGGTCGATCTTGAGTGCGCCTTCGAAGCGGAAGGGTATGGTGACGATGCCCACGGTGAGTATGCCCATCTCCTTGGATATGCGTGCGATGACGGGTGCGGCTCCGGTGCCGGTGCCTCCGCCCATGCCGGCGGTGATGAAGGCCATCTTGGTGCCGTCGTCAAGCATGTGCTTGATGTCGTCGGCGCATTCCTCGGCGGTCTTGCGTCCTCTTTCGGGCTTGTTGCCGGCGCCGAGTCCTTCGGTGCCGAGGAGCAGCTGTACGGGTACGGGGGAGTCTTCGAGGGCCTGGCGGTCGAGGTTGCAGACGAGGAAGGTCACGTCGTGTATGCCTTCGCGGTACATGTGGTTGACGGCGTTGCTTCCGCCGCCGCCTACGCCGATGACCTTGATGATGCTTTTCTTTTTCTTCTCTGGGGTGACAAAGTCGACCATGGGTTCTGTATTGTTGAAGTCGGTCATGATATGGTTCTCCTATGCTATGGCGTGCTTCTGTGAGTGGGGAGCGCGCCTTGGGTTATTCGTTGGGTTCAGGTTCGGTGATGGTGTTGATGAGGCGCTTGCCCCACTTGCCGATGCGTCCGAGGAAGGAGGTGCGGTGTCCGGTGTCGGGCTTTTCGTCCTCCTCGTTGGGTTCTTCTGTCTTGGGCTGCGGTGTGGGCTGTGGCTGCGGTGCTGCCGGTTGTGCGGGCTGCGGCTGGTGCTGCGGTGCTGTGGCTGCGGCGGGCTGCGGTGTTGCTGCGGGCTGCGCTTCGATGTGCGGTGCAGCGGTGTCGGCGGGCTTGGGCTGTACGGGTGCGCTGAGGGATGTGCCGGCGCAGTTGATGTTGCCCTTGGCGAGCAGTCCGAGTATGGTGCAGGCGGTGCCGTCGTGGGGAATGCTGACCTTGGGGTTGGGGCTGCTGATGTTGAGGCTGACGTACTTGGCGGTGCGTATCTTCTCTACCTGTGTGTCCTGCCGGAAGGCTTTCTCGGTGTTGGGCATGTTGGCTGCGCCTCCGGTGAGTATGATGCCGCCGAGGAGCTTGCCCTTGTACTCGTCGGGCACCTGCATCCAGGCGTTGCGTATGATCTCCTTGACGCGTGCCTCGACGATCTCGGTGAACTTGCGGCTGTCGATGCTGCGGTCGTCGTCGATGGGGTAGGTCAGTGCGTTGTCGATGTCGCTGTTTTCGGTGTATGCGCTGGCGTAGCGCAGCTTCATCTTTTCGGCGGTGGCTTCCTCCATGGGCACGGATGCGAGGTCTTTGGTGACGTTGCCTCCTCCGAGGGGAATGACGGCGAGCGAGCGCAGTATGTTGCGGTAGTATACGGCTACGGTGGTGGTGTCGGCGCCGAGGTCTACGAGCACGCATCCCGAGCGGCGTTCGGAGTCGGTGAGCACGGCGTCGGCCAGGACGAGTGCCGAGGGGTACATCTCGGCGATGGCGATGCCGGCCTGCTGGAAGCAGATGCCGAGGCTGCGCGAGAAGGACTTGCGCCAGAGTATGTTGACGAAATTGCCTTCGAGGTGGCGGGCCTGTATGCCGACGGGGTCGGTCTGGTTCTGTGCGTCGACCTTGTACTCCTGTGTGGCGGCGTCGAGGATCTCGTAGTCGGGGTAGGTCATGCTGCGGTTGGCGTCCATGAGCTCGTTGACCATGTCCTGCGATACGATGGTGTCGGCCGGCAGGTCTTTGACGATGGTGTTGCGCATGCTTCTGATGCCCTGTCCGCCGACGCCGACGTATACTTGTGTGATTTCGGTCTTGAGGGTATTGCGGAGTTTGGTGACGATATTGGTGAGGCACTGTGCGGTCTGGTTGACATTGTAGACGCTGCCTTTGCGTATGCAGGAGGTGGAATCCTCTCTGGCGACGGCCATGACGGAGATGGAACCGTCAGGATTTTTCTTTCCCGCGATGCCGGTCATCTTGGATGAGCCCAGTTCTATTGCTACGATAAATTCCTTTGCCATACGAGTGTTGTATCTGTATTTATGTGTGGTGTGGTTTCTGTTCTGTCTGTTGTGCGGGGCTGTCAGGCGCGGCCGTTGTTCCTGGCCTTGTCCTTGGACTTCCCGTCGGTCTTCTTCTTTTCGGCGTTTGTGGGGCCGTTGTCCTTCTTCTTCTTGGTTTCGGTCTCCTTTTTCTTGGTTTCGGCTTCCTTTTTCTTCTTGTCGGTCTCTTTCTTCTTTGTCTCCTTGGGCTTGTCGGCCGTCTTGGTCTCCTTGGGTTTGTCGGTCTTGGTCTCCTTGGGCGTTTCCGTCTTGGGGGCCGGCGTTTCGGCCGGTGCTGGGGGCGGTGCCACCTCGTCGGTCTCTGCGGGCGGGGTCTCGGGTGCGGCGGGCTCGTTGTCCTTGTCGCGGCGGCAGATGATCTGGTTGTCGAACTCGAGGTCGATGTAGTCGTACCTGTTCCATCCGGCGTGGGAGAGTCCGTAGCGGTAGAACTTGACGAGGCGGGTCATCTTGCGTCTGACGAACGCTTCTACGGCCTCGTCGCGCACCTTGCTGTCCTTGCACTCGGGTATGTTGCCGAGGTATACGATGTGGTCGCCTACGCGGGGCACGATCTCTATGCCGTATGTGTCGGTGACGTGTATCTGCTCGACGAGGTTACGCCAGAGGTCGTCGGCCATGAGCGTGCGTGCCATGGGGGCGATGTACTGTGTGGCGAACTTTTGCCCGAACCGCCCGGAGGCGATGATGAGGTCGGAGGTGAACGACGAGTTGGGCATGATGCAGTTCTTGTCGTCGATGTAGTAGTCGCTGCCGTCGTCGGCCTTGATGCGGATGACGGGCATGCGCTGCGTGACGGTGATGCAGACCTCTCCGCCGATGGTCTTGTGGCATTCGGCGGTGTTGATGAAGGGGCTTCTGCGGAGCATGTCTTCGATGTCGCGTGCGCTGACCGCCGCTATGGGCTTGCCCATGGGGTTGAGGCTGTGGGCGGTGAGGCGGCGCTTCACTTCGCGTGCGTCGATGAATCCGCTGGTCGAGCTGTCGGCCACGTCGATGGTGAGCTTGGTGCACAGCGTCTTGCTCTCATCGGGCTTGTTGAAGACGGTGAGTGCTACGGCAAGGTATCCCGCGAGGATGACGTCGGCCGTGATGAGGGCTGCCTTTTTCCAGTCTACTCTCACTTGCTCTGTATGATCTTCGCGATTTGGGGTACGCAGTTGTCGAGGTCGCCGGCGCCGAGGATGACGAGCACGTCGAAGTCGCGGCTCTTGACGAGCGGCAGCACGTCTTCCTTGTGTATCATGCTCTTCTCGATGCCCGGGCGCAGGTTGTCGTAGATGAGGCGGCTGGTCACGCCGGGTATGGGCTGCTCGCGTGCGGGGTAGATGTCGCAGAGTATCACCTCGTCGAGCAGGCTGAGGGCGTCGGCGAAGTCTTTGTAGAAGTCGCGTGTGCGGGTGTAGAGGTGGGGCTGGAAGATGGCGGTGATCTTGCGGTCGCGGTAGAGCTCGCGCAGGCTGCTGGCGCTCTGGTAGATCTCCTTGGGATGGTGGGCGTAGTCGGAGAGCAGCACGTGGCGGCTGTCCTTGATCTTGAAGTCGAAGCGGCGGTCGACGCCGCCGTAGGTCTTCATGCCGTACCTGAGCTCTTCGGCGGTGCAACCGGCGAGCTGTGCCATGGCCATGGCGGCGACGGCGTTCTCGATGTTGACGGGCACGGGCTGTCCGAGCTGTATGTCCTTGACGGGGGCTATGGGCGATGCGAGGTCGAAGGTGATCTCGCCGTTGTCGATCTTGATGTTCTCGGCGTGGAAGTCGCCGCTTGTGCGGCTGTAGGAGTAGACCGTGACGCCTTCCTGCACGTCGGCCTTCATCTCGAGGCCCTCGTGCAGTATGAGTGCGCCGCCGGGCTGTATGAGGGTGGTGTAGTGGCGGAAGCTCTCGAGGTAGGCTTCCTTGGTGCCGTAGATGTCGAGGTGGTCGGGGTCGGTGGAGGTGATGACGCTCATCCAGGGGCGGAGCCAGTGGAAGGAGCGGTCAAACTCGTCGGCCTCTATCACGACGTAGTCGCTCTCGGAGGAGAGGATGTAGTTGGTGCCGTAGTTTTTGGATATGCCGCCGAGGAAGGCGTTGCAGTCGGTGTGGCTCTGGTGCATGATGTGGGCGCACATGGTCGACGTGGTGGTCTTGCCGTGTGTGCCGGCCACGCAGAGTCCCTTGTGTGTGCGGGTGAGGGTGCCGAGCACCTGTGCGCGCTTCTCCACGGTGAATCCGTTCTGCCGGAAGTAGGCCAGCTCCTTGTGGTCGGCGGGTATGGCGGGGGTGTAGACCACGAGGCACGACTTGGGGTCGCGGCAGGCGTGGGGTATCTCGTCGGTGTTTTCCTCGTAGTGTATGAGCATGCCTTCGCGCTCGAGCTGGCGGGTGAGGTCGGAGGGTGTGCGGTCGTATCCGGCCACGACGAGTCCGCGGTGGATGAAGTAGCGGGCGACGGCGCTCATGCCGATGCCGCCTGCTCCGACGAAGTATACTGCTTTGATGTCCTTGAGTTCCATAGTGTATGGCGTGTATGTGTCTTGTGGGGCGTACTGTTTTGTGTAGCGTACTGATTTGTGTAGTGTACTATTTTCTGTTCTCTTCGGCTAGGCGTATCACCTCGTCGGCGATGATGTCGGCCGAGTGGGCGATGCCGAGCGGCTTGATGTGTGCGGCGAGGCTGTCGAGGCGCTGCTGGTCGGCCACGGTGTCGACGGCGAGCTGCAGGAGGGTGGCGGGGGCGTCGGCGTCGCGTACAAAGAGGGCGGCGTTGCGTGTGGAGAGGGCCATGGCGTTCTTGGTCTGGTGGTCTTCGGCCACGTTGGGCGAGGGCACGAGGATGACGGGCTTGCCGATGAGGCAGAACTCGCTGATGGAGCTGGCTCCGGCGCGGCTCACCACGAGGTCGGCGGCGCGGTAGGCGGCGCCCATGTCGGCGATGAAGTCGGTCACGTGGAGCATGGGCAGCGGCTTGTGTGCGGCGAGCCTTTCGGCAATGGCCTGGCTGTAGTACTTGCCGGTCTGCCAGATAAACTGTATGCCGCTCTTCTCGACGAGGTCGAGGTGGCCGAGCACGCTCTCGTTGAGGGTGCGTGCGCCGAGGCTTCCGCCCACGATGAGCACGGTCTTCTTCGCGGGGTCGAGGCCGAAGGAGCGCAGGGCGTCCTCGCGGTTGACGGTGGTCTCGAGCAGCGACTGGCGCACGGGGTTGCCGGTCTTGAGTATCTTGCCGGCGGGGAAGAAGCGCTCCATGCCGTCGTAGGCCACGCATATCTTGGCGGCCTTGGCTGCGAGGTGCTTGTTGGTCACGCCGGCGTAGGAGTTCTGCTCCTGTATGAGCGTGGGTATGCCCATGGCGCTGGCGGCGTCGAGTGTGGCTGCGCTGGCGTATCCGCCCACGCCCACGGCCACGTCGGGGGCGAAGTCGCGGAGGGTCTTGCGGGCGAGCCGCTTGCTGCGCAGGAAGTCGAGTGCCACGCCGATGTTCTTCGGCGACCAGAGGGGGCGCATGAAGCCGCGCACGGGCAGGCCGACGATCTGGTATCCTGCGGCGGGCACGCGCTGCATCTCCATTCTTCCGAGTGCGCCCACGAACAGTATTTCGGCGTCGGGACGCTTGGCTTTGACGGCGTTGGCTATCGACACGGCGGGGAAGATGTGTCCTCCCGTTCCGCCTCCGCTCACGATCACTCTAAGTTGGTTGCTCATTTTCGGTATGTTTTCTTGTGCTGGCCGTGTCGGGTGCCGGATTGGGGCGGCGTGCGGCTGAGCGCAATGGTTCAAATCACAAAATTAATCATTTTTTCCGATTTCTCGGCTGGCAGTGTTCTTTTTGTTGGGCGCACTGTTCCTTGTGTCCGACAGGTGTCCTGCCCGTGCCGCACATGGCCGTTGTCAGGCGGCTACGGCGGTCTGCGTGCCGGCGGGGTTGCCGGCTGCGGCCTGCTTCTTCTTGGCGGTACGGCTCACGCTGAGTATCATGCCGAAGTAGACGCAGTTGATGATGGTCGACGTGCCGCCTCGGCTGATGAGCGGCAGCGGCTGTCCGGTGACGGGTATGATGCCCACGGCCACGTACATGTTGAAGAGGGCCTGCACGACGAACAGCAGGGCCAGTCCCATGACGAGGAAGGCGGGGAAGCTTCTCTCGCAGCGTCTGGCGATGATGCCGGCGCGGTAGAGGAGGAAGACGTAGAGCATGGCCACGCCTGCTGCGCCGCCGATGCCCAGCTCCTCGATGATGATGGCGTAGATGAAGTCGGAGTAGGCCTGGGCGAGGTAGTCGCGCTCCTCGGAGTTGCCGGGCCCTTTGCCCACGATGTTCGATGTGGCGATGGCGATCTTGGCATAGGCGGCCTGCGACCCTTTGTCGCGCAGGTCTACCTGGGCGGGGGTGAGGTTTTTGTCGCTGCCGAAGCGCTCGAAGCGTGCCTTCCATGTGTCCAGTCGCCGCAGTATGCCGCGGTTGGAGGCTTTCTCCTTGCTCTCGGCAGTCTGCTCGGTGAGCTGCTTGCCGCCGTTGGCGGCGGTCTCTGCCCCGGTGTCCTTGCCGAGGAGGAAGATGGCCGATATGGCGAGGATGACGGTGATGGCTATCACGCCGAGCAGTTTGCCGATCTGCCGTGCGGGCACGCGGCCGATGAAGATCATCAGCAGGATGACGGCCGAGATGAGCACGGCGGTCGAGAGGTTGTCGATGGCGATGAGCACCACGGGTATGGAGCAGATGGTGATGATGAAGCCGAGTGCCTGCGGACTGGCTCCCTTCTCGGTCTGCGTGGCGCCGAGTATCTGTGCGGTGGCGAGGATGAGCACGCCCTTGGCGATCTCGGAGGGCTGGAACGACAGTCCGAAGGGCAGGGGGAACCAGCGCTGGGCGCCGTTGGTGGCCTTGCCGCTGGCGGCTACGTAGATGAGCATC
Source organism: bacterium (assembly GCA_963637655.1). GTDB lineage: Bacteria > Bacteroidota > Bacteroidia > Bacteroidales > Bacteroidaceae > Prevotella. Next base: position 56,659 of record CAVHOL010000003.1, read on the forward strand.
AGTATCACGATGCCCCATATCCACAGGGTGCCGCTCTTGAACCACCTGCAGGGTATGTATGTGGTGACGTACATCGCTGCGCATCCTATGGAGATGTGGATGATGTGCCGGGTGATGGGGCCCCAGTAGCTGGTGCCGGCGCTGTAGGTGAGCTGCGACGTGGCGGAGTACACCTCGATGATGCTGGTCAGGCAGAGGAAGAAGAAGATGATCCATACTGCCTTGTCGCCCTTGAAGATGTTGCCGAGTGTTTGGTTTTGCATAGGCTTGTCCGGTTGTGGCGGCGGCCGTCGGGGGCTGCCGCCTGTCAGGTGTTTGCGTAAGCGGGGTGGGGTGCGGGGTGTTGCCCGCCGTGTGCCGGGGGCGGTGACGGTCTGCGGGGCCGCCAGCTTCAGAGTTCGCGGGCGCGGGCCTTGAACTGGTCGCCGCGGTCCTCCATGTTCTTGAAGAGGTCGAAGCTGGCGCAGCAGGGGCTGAGCAGCACGGCGTCGCCCGGCTGGGCGAGCTCGGCGCAGGCCTTCACGCAGTCGGCCATGGAGTGGGTGTCGCGCACGGGCAGTCCGAGGGAGTCGAAGAAGTCGTGCAGCTTGGCGTTGTCGGCGCCGAGGTAGACGAGTGCGCGGCAGCGCTTGGCCACGAGGTCCTTGATCTCGTTGTAGTCGTTGCCCTTGTCCTTGCCGCCGAGTATGAGCACGGTGGGTGCGGTCATGCTCTCGAGGGCGTACCAGCAGGCGTCGACGTTGGTGGCCTTGGAGTCGTCGATGTAGGTCACTCCGCCTACCTTGCACACCTTCTCGAGCCGGTGCTCGACGCCGGGGAAGTCGCTGAGGCTCTTGCGTATGTATTCCTTCTTGATGCCGGCGATGTTGCCGGCGATGCCGGCGGCCAGCGAGTCGTAGAGGTTGTGGCGTCCGGTGAGGGCGAGCTCTTCCTGCTCCATGTTGAAGGGGGTGGGCTTCTCTATCTTGTACTCGCCCTGCTCGATGTATCCGATGCTGCCCTGCTCCTTGATGGCGGAGAAGGGGCACTGTATGGCCTTGATGTCGTACTTCTCGAGCTCGCGGCGTATGATGGGGTCGTCGTTCCAGTAGATGAAGGAGTCCTCGCCGGTCTGGTTCTGTATGATGCGCATCTTGGCGTCGACGTAGTTCTGCATGCAGTTGTCGTAGCGGTCGAGGTGGTCGGGGGTGATGTTGAGCAGGATGGCGATGTTGGCGTGGAAGCGGTACATGTTGTCGAGCTGGAAGGAGCTGAGCTCTATGATGTAGTACTCGTGCGGGTCTTCGGCCACCTGGAGGGCGAGCGAGCGCCCGATGTTGCCGGCCAGTCCGGCGTCGTAGCCGGCGGTCTTGAAGATGTGGTAGATGAGCGAGGTGGTGGTGGTCTTGCCGTTGCTTCCGGTGATGCAGATCATCTTGGAGCGGGTGTAGCGTCCGGCGAACTCTATCTCGCTGATGACGGGTATGCCCTTCTCCTCGATCTTGCGCACCATGGGTGCCTCCTTGGGTATGCCGGGGCTCTTGATGACCTCGTCGGCCGAGAGTATCTTCTCCTCGGTGTGGCGGAGCTCTTCCCACGCTATGCCGCGTGCGTCGAGCATCTGCTTGTACTTGTCCTTGATGGCGCCCATGTCACTGACGAACACGTCGTAACCTTCTTTCTTGGCCAGTACGGCTGCGCCTGCGCCACTCTCACCGGCGCCCAGTATTACTATGCGTTTCATTTTCTTGTCTTGTGTCCTTTTTTTAGGGTGTTGTATGTGTTTTTTGGGGGGTAGGGGTGTCGTCTTGTCTTGTCCTATCTTATCTTGAGGGTGATGATGGTCAGGGCTGCGAGTATGATGGTGACGATCCAGAAGCGTATGGTGATCTTCGACTCGTGTATGGCGCCCTTGGGCTTGCGGCAGAGGTACTTGCACTCGGGGTCGAGCTGCGACTCCTGGGTGCGGAAGTTGTCGTGTATGGGGGTGCGCTTGAAGATGCGCTGCTTCACGCCGCGGCGCTTGCCTGCCTTGTAGTAGTATACCTGCAGGATGACGCTCAGGCTCTCTACAAAGAAGATGCCGCAGAGTATGGGCAGCATGAGTTCCTTGTGTATGATGATGGCCGTCACGGCGATGATGCCGCCGATGGTGAGCGATCCGGTGTCGCCCATGAACACCTGTGCGGGGTAGGCGTTGTACCAGAGAAATCCGATGAGCGCGCCGACAAAGGCGCAGAGAAACACCACCAGCTCCTGCGACCCGGGTATGTACATGATGTTGAGGTAGCCGGCATACTCGATGTGCGAGCTCACGTAGGCGAGTATGCCGAGCGCCACGCCGATGATGGCGGAGTTGCCGGCGCACATGCCGTCCATGCCGTCGTTGAGGTTGGCGCCGTTGCTCACGGCGGTCACCACGAGGATGGTCATCACGACAAAGAGTATCCATCCGGCGGCTGTCTTGTACTTGCCGCAGAAGGACATGATGCGCGAGTAGTCGAGGTTGTGCCCCTTGACAAAGGGTATGGTGGTCTTGAGCGACTTGGCGGCCTTGGCCCTGTGCTTGACGACCATCTCGTGGCCCTGGCGCTCGATGGCGAGGTTCTCGTTCATCTTGACGTCGGGCGACGACCAGAGCACGAGGCCCACGATCAGTCCGATGCCGATCTGCCCGACGATCTTGTAGCGTCCCTTGAGGCCCTCCTTGTTGCGGCGGAAGATCTTGATGTAGTCGTCCATTCCGCCGAGAAATCCGAGCCACAGTGTGGTGACGACCATGAGTATGAGGTAGATGTTGCGCAGACGTCCGAGCAGCAGCACGGGTATGAGTATGGCGGCGATGATGATCACGCCGCCCATCGACGGCACGCCGATCTTCTGCACGCCGAAGGGGTCGATGCTGGCGTCGCGCTGGGTCTCGGTGATCTGTTTGCGCTTGAGGTACTTGATGAATTTCTCGCCGAACCATGCCGAGATGACCAGCGACAGTATCAGGGCCAGCAGTGCGCGGAAGGAGATGTATCCCCACATGCGCGACCCGCTGATGCCGTATTGCTCGAGGAAGCGGAAGAGGTAGTATAGCATACGCGATGGCTTCTTGTTCTTTTTTTTCTTGCTTTTTGCTTTTGGGTATGGCAGTGCCGCCTACTGCTCCTGGCCGGCGATGCCCATGGCCTCGCGCACTACCTCGTGGTCGTCGAAGTGGTGCTTGACGCCCTTGATCTCCTGGTAGTCCTCGTGCCCCTTGCCGGCGACGAGTATCACGTCGCCCTTCTGGGCCATCATGCAGGCCGTGCGTATGGCTTCGCGGCGGTCGGCGATGGCGAGCACCTTCTTCATCTGCTGGGCGTTGAGTCCGGCGAGCATGTCGTCGATGATGGCCTGCGGCTCTTCGAAGCGGGGGTTGTCGCTGGTGATGATGACGCGGTCGCTCTGCCGCACGGCTTCCTGGGCCATGAGGGGGCGCTTGCCCTTGTCGCGGTTGCCGCCGGCTCCGCAGACGGTGATGACGCGGCCCTTGCCGTCGAGCACCTCGTGTATGGCGTTGAGCACGTTTTCCAGGGCGTCGGGCGTGTGGGCGTAGTCTACGACGGCGGTGTAGCCCTCGGGCGAGTGTATCGGCTCGAGGCGGCCGCACACGCTGTGCAGGGTGCTGAGCGTCACGAGCACGTCCTCGGCGGGCTTGCCGAGCATGCGGGCGGCGCCGTAGACGGCGAGCAGGTTGCTGACGTTGAACTTGCCGATGAACTGCACGCCTACCTCGTGGCCGTCGATGTCGAGGTACATGCCCTCGAAGTGGCACTCTATGATGCGTCCCTTGTAGTCGGCGGCGGCGCGGGTGGAGTAGGTCTTGACGGCGGCGCGGGTGTTCTGCACCATGACCATGCCGTTCTTGTCGTCGGCGTTGGTGATGGCGAAGGCGTCCTTGTCGAGCCCGTCGAAGAAGGCCTTCTTGGCGTCGCGGTAGTTTTCGAAGGTCTTGTGGTAGTCGAGGTGGTCGCGGGTGAGGTTGGTGAAGATGCCTCCGGCGAAGTGCAGCCCGCCGATGCGCTTCTGTGCGATGGCGTGCGAGGAGCACTCCATGAAGGCGTACTCGCAGCCGGCCTCCACCATGCGGTGCAGCAGCTCGTTGAGGGTGACGGGGTCGGGGGTGGTGTGGTCGGCGGGTATGGCCTGGCCGTCGATGTAGTTGCAGACGGTGGAGAGCAGCCCGCACTTGTGGCCCATCTTCCGGAACATATTATATAATAATGTGGCGATGGTGGTCTTGCCGTTGGTGCCGGTCACGCCGACGAGCCGCAACCGCCGCGAGGGGTCGCCCCAGAAGCGTGTGGCTACCGTGCCGACCACGTCTTCGGTGGAGGGTACGGCGATGTAGACGACGCCGTCGGCCTTCTCCTCGGGCATGGTCTCGCAGAGCACGGCTGCCGCGCCCTGCTCTACGGCTTTGGGGATGAACTTGTGGCCGTCGGCCTGTGTGCCGCGGAGGGCGACGAACAGGTGTCCTGCGGCCGTGCGGCGTGAGTCGATGTCTACGCCGGTGATCTCTGTTGCGGCATCGCCTATGGCGGCGGTGATCTCGAGACCCTGGATCAGTTCTTTCAGTTGCATGGTGTATATCTTTTTTGTTCTCTTTTTTTGTTCTGTTCGTTTTGTTCTGCGTCTTCTTTCTGCGGCTCTTGTGTGCGGCGTGCGCTCAGGAGAGCTGCAGGAGGCAGGTCATGCCCTTTCTGACGGTGGTGCCGGGGGCGATGCTCTGTGTGGTGACCTTGCCGCGTCCGGTGAGGCGCACCTTCACGCCGCGGCTTTCGATGAGGTAGACGGCGTCGCGTGCGCCCATGCCCTTGACGTCGGGCATGCGGTCGCGTGCGGGCAGCCGCCTGCTGTCGAGGCGCACGGCGCTGCGGCCTTCCTTCTCGGCGTGTCCCCATATGGGGTTGCCGTCGAGGTAGGATCCCGACCAGTCGGCGCGCACCTTGAATCCCAGCCGGCCGAGCACGTAGTCGGCGGCGGTGAGGTTGCCGTCCTTGACGTCGGGCAGCGGTTCGGAGTGGGGCTCGCGGGCGTCGCTGACGCTGAGCTTGATGTCCTGTGCCATGATGCCCTCGGCGATGTTGCGGAAGACCACGCCGCTCATGCCGCCTCCCGAGGCGGGCAGTCCGCGCTTCTGTATGCAGACGATGCAGCTGTAGCGGGGCTTGTCGGCGGGGAAGTATCCGGCGAAGCTCAGCAGGTAGTTGACCTGTCCGCTCTTGTATCCGGCGGCGCCCTTGGATATCTGTGCCGTGCCGGTCTTGCCGGCCACGGCGAAGGAGGGCGACCCGGCCTTCTTGCCGAGTCCCTGGCTGACGACGTGGCGCAGTATGGTCTGTATCTCGGCGAGGGTCTTCTTCTTGCAGATGCTCTCGCGCAGCACCACGGGCGGGCAGTCGGTCACCTCGCCGTCTCTGATGATCTGCTTGATGAAGCGGGGCTGCATCATCTTGCCGCCGTTGGCGATGGCGTTGTAGAAGGTGACGGTGGAGATGGGCGGCACCTGTGTCTCGTAGCCGATGCTCATCCACGGCAGGGTGGTCTTGCTCCAGTTGACGTAGTCGCGGCCGCGCTTGTCTTTCCTGGGCATGCGTATGCGTGCGGCCGAGCGTCCGAAGACGAACGGTATGTGCAGGTCGTCGGCCAGTCCGAGGCGGTGTATGCCTTCGACGAACTTCTCGGGGCGGTCGTGGTAGAAGCGGTCGATGATGCGGCTCACGCCGATGTTGGAGCTGACCTCGAGCGTGTGGGGCAGGCTCATCTCGCCGTAGCCGCCGCGCCGCCAGTTGTGGTCGCGCATCTCGCGGCCGTACATGGGCCACACGCCGCCGCCGGTGTCTACGCGGTAGGTGGTGTCGACCACGCCGTCGTCGAGGGCGACCATGATGGAGGCGGTCTTGAATACCGATCCTGGCTCGAGCATGTCGCTCACGGCGTGGTTGCGCACCTCGCGGTACTCTCCGTCGGGGCAGCGCTCCATGTTGACGATGGCCTTGACGTCGCCCGTGGCGACCTCCATGACGATGGCCACGCCCACGTCGCCGTTGACCTCGGGCCGCCGCAGCTCGTCGATCACCGAGCGTTCGGCCAGGTCCTGCATGTCGACGTCGATGGTGCTCACGATGTCGCACCCGTCGATGGGCTTTGTGTCGACGATGGTGAGCCTCTGGTTGAGCATCTTGCGCCTGTGGGCGATGCCGGGCAGTCCGCGGAGCACGGAGTCGTAGGCCATCTCGAGGCCGAAGCGGGCGGAGTCTACCGCTCCGTACATGGTGCCGATGGTGCGCGAGGCGAGCGATCCGTAGGTGCGCTTGCGGGCGTTGAACACTTCGGCGTGGAATCCGGTCTTGCCGCTGTTCTCCTTGTGGCGGTCGATGTCGAACACGGGCAGGCGGCGCACCTCGGTGTAGGTGTTGAAGTCGATGCGCGAGGGCCATATCGGCCAGTGGCGCTTCTGCTTGCTGAACCCTTCCTCGAGATGGCTGCGGAAGTCGGCGGCCGACTTTTCGGGGAAGATGGCGTGCAGCCCTTCGCATATCTTGTCGAGGCTCTTGTGCCACAGGGTGTCGCGGTGGGTCTCGGTGAGGGCCTTGAAGTCCATGTATATCTTGTACTCGGGCAGCGACGAGGCGAGCAGCTGTCCGTCGGAGCTGAGGATGTTGCCGCGCGAGGGGGCGACGCTCACGCTGTCTTCCTTGTTGCGCTCGGCCACCTGCAGCCAGAAGTCGCGCTCGACGGTCATCGTGTGTCCGGCGCGGTAGAGCATGTACAGTACCATCCCGACCACTACGACCGATATGCATCCGTAGGCCGAGAGGTGGCCGCGCATGCCGCCGCGTCTTTTGCTGTTGCCGTCTTCGTTCTGGTTCATTTTCATTGTGGCTGTCCTTCCTCGTTGGGTACGTTGATGATGTAGGGCGGCTGGGTGGCGATGTGCAGCACGCTGTCCTTGCTGGTGCGCAGGTACTCGAGCACGTGGCTCTCGCGGGTCATCTCGGTGAGCTGGCTGTTGATGGAGAGGGCCTTGTACTTCTCTTCCTGCAGGGTGCGGGTGAGCTCGGCTATGGTGGCGAGGCTGCGCTGGCAGCTGTACCGGTTGCTGATGTAGCACACGATGAAGACGGCGATGAGTATGATCACCCAGATCTGCCGTTGCAGGAAGGAGGTGGTGAGTATGTCGCCGCCGAAGATCTTGTTGAGCGTGACCTCGCCCGTGATCGGCTCGTCGTCAGGGTCGAGCTCGCCGCGGAACAGACGGCCGAAGGTACTGCGTATGCCGCTTTTTTTTCTGTTTTTTCCGTCCTGCCCGTCGTTGGCGTCCTTTCCGTTGGCGCCCTTTTTGCCCTTGCCGTCGGCATCCTTGGTGTCTTGTACCGCGGTGCCGCCTGCGGCGGTGATGCCGGGGGTGGCGACGGTGAGCCGTATTTCGTCTTTGTCTTTGTCGTCTTTGCTCATTTCTTCTCTGCTGTTCTTAGTTTTGCGCTGCGGCTGCGGGGGTTGCGCTCCTGCTCGCCGGCGTCGGGGACGATGAGTTTGCCCACGGCGCGGTAGGGGGTGGAGGTGCGGCCGAAGAAGTCCTGCTCTACCTTGCCCTCGGCGTTGCCCGCCTTGATGTAGTTCTTGACGATGCGGTCTTCGAGCGAGTGGTAGGTGATGACGGAGAGCCGTCCGCCGGGGGCGAGCAGCCCGGTGGCGGCGGAGAGCATGTCGCGCAGGGCGTCCATCTCGTGGTTGACCTCTATGCGGAGGGCCTGGAAGATGCGGGCCATCTCCTTCTTCTCGCGCTCGCGGCGCAGCACGGGGCTGACGGCGGCGGCGAGGTCGCCCGTGGTGACGACGGGCTTCTGGCTGCGGGCCTTGACGATGGCGGCGGCCAGGCGGCGCGAGTCCTTGAGCTCGCCGTAGACGTAGAGCACGTCGGCGATGCGCTCCTCGCTGTAGTCGGCGAGCAGGTCGGCGGCGGTCTGCCCGGCGCGCTTGTTCATGCGCATGTCGAGCGGGGCGTCGAAGCGGAAGGAGAAGCCGCGGGCGGCGTCGTCGAGATGGTGCGACGACACGCCGAGGTCGGCCAGCAGGCCGTCGATATGGTCGACGCCGTAGTAGCGCATCCAGTTGCGCAGGTAGCGGAAGTTGCTTCTGACAAACGTGAACCGGCTGTCGCCCTGCGGGGCGTTGCGCTCGGCGTCGGCGTCCTGGTCGAAACTGTAGAGGCGGGCGTCCTTGTCCAGCCGCGAGAGGATCTCGCGGGAGTGGCCGCCGCCGCCGAAGGTGACGTCGACGTAGATGCCGCCGGGGCGTATGGCGAGCCCGTCGACGCTTTCGCCGAGGAGTACCGGTACGTGGTAGGTGTCTGCGGCCGCGGTGGCCGTGGTGTTGCTGTTGTCCATCTTGAGTGCTGTCCTGTTGTCGGTCTTGCTTACTGTCGGTCCTGCTTACTGTCGGCCTTTCTTATTGTCGGTCCGGCTTGTCCTGTCCGTCCTGCAGGCTGCCGCCGTCCTGCCGCATGAGGGTCTCGAGGGCCTGTCCGAAGGCGGCGGGGTCGAGGAAGGGTTTTTCGGCGTTCTCCGCGCTCCATATCTCGACGGTGTCGCCCATGCCGATAAACCTCACGTCGCGGCTGATGCCGGCGGTCTCCATGAAGCGGCGGGAGAGGAGTATGCGGCCGCTGCCGTCGATCGTGGCCTGCTCGGCGTCGGCGACAAACTGGCGGAAGATCTGCTGGTGCTGCGGGTTCCACCGGTTGAGTCTGAGGCGCAGGGCGTCCATCTGGGCGTTCCACACGCTCTCGGGGTAGAGCACGATGCAGGGCTGGTACACGTCGCGGCGCATCACCACGCTCTCCTCGCCGGATGCCTGGAGCACCCTGCGGAAGGCGGCCGGGAGAAATACCCTGCCCTTGGCGTCGGTCTTGGCCTCGATGTTGCCGATCAGTCGCATACGTACATTATTTAGCGGATTTGGGTTCAAAGTTACGCAAAATTCCCCACAGTGCACCACTTTCCCCCACAATTTTTCCCGCAGCGGCGGTAATTTGCCGTTTTTCGCCGCTGCCGGCACCCCTTTTCTGTGGCCCTGATTTTTTCGGCCGCTATACGGGCCGTATGGCGCGCCGAAAAGTATTCTCCGATGGAATGGGCGTTTTTCGCTCCGGTCGCCCGATGAAACCGCCGAAAACGGCCTCCCTCCGTTTCCCGCCCTCCATTTGGTGCACCCCGGCGGGATAGGGAGTGGGGTAGGGCGGTGCCGCCGACGTCCCCCTGTCAGCCCCTTGTCCCCGTCCTTGTCTGTCCCGCCGCCCGCCTTGCGTCACTACAAAGGCCTTGTACGGATGCTACACGGCCCTTGTACGGATGCTACAAGGGCTTTGTAGTGACGGTACACGGGCTTTGTAGGGGCAGAGCGTGGGCTTTGTGCGGTCGGCGCGAGGGCGTGGCGGCCGTGTGAGGATGCAAACGATGGCGGAGAGACGGCCCATTTGCGGCGGTGGTGCGGGGTGGCACAAGGGAAAAGCCCTGCAAGGGCGTGACAATCCCAGCCCAGGGTGAGGAGGGAGTGGAGCGACCGACGTAACCCTGGGTCAAATGGTTAGCGGCAAGGGTGGCCTGTAAGGTCACCACAATACCCGTGTTGTTGTGCTGACCTTACAGGCCAGCCGTCCCGAACATCATGTAAACCCAGGGTTACGTCGGTCGCTCCGCTCCCTCCTTACCCTGGGCTGGGGTCGTATCGCCCCTGCAGGGCTTTATGTGTATACTCTTTTCGGGTTTTATGTGTTTGTCCTTCTCCGTTTTTGTATGTGTCTCCCATTTCGCTTGTCCTGTTGCATTCGTCTCTCCTGCCGTATGTTGCTTATTTCGAATGCTGCTTGCTTTTCGTATGTTTGCTTGTCCTGTTTTTCCATTCTTTTATCCGCTTTTCCTACCTTGTGTGTTTATTATTTAAAAACATTGTTAAAATTCATATCTTTCAAAAATTTCCTTAAATAAATTAAGGTATCTTTGTGGCCGATTGTAGCCTGGTGCATAGCCGGGCGACAGTCGGCAAGTTTTCAGGGACACTGTTTTGCCGCTTGTATTCCGTCACGGAATCAGCGGGTGCACGTTCCGGAAAGCAGGCGAAACGGGAGAAAACGTAACAGAAGGAAAATATCAAAAATGTATAAGACAATGAAAATCCAGACACTTCTCGGTGCCGCCCTTATGGCAGGCTGTCTTGCGTCCTGCTCGGTAGAAGAGCAGGAGATACCCGCAAGTGAGCTTTATGCGCGCGAGTTCTACAAGACCTTCGGGGTCAACGGCTCCGACGAGGGATTCAACGTGGTGGAGCAGAAGAGCGTGCGCGTGTGCAGCAGCAAGCCCTCCTCTGTCAAGATCTTCGAGCTGCAGGGCGGCGAGTACCGTCTTGCCGCCAACTATGAGAACGTGACCGACAAGACCATCACCTTCGACGGTGTGAAGGGCGACGACACGCCGTACATCGTCAGCATCGATGGCGCAAAGTTCTATGCCAAGAACGGAGGCACGGTGAAGTACAATGCGCAGGGCAGTTCTGTTGCCAATGCTGCGAAAAGATCTTCTGCCGTACCCGACGAGTACAGCAGTGTCGTCACAAAGAGCGACAACTACACGACCATCACTTGTGAGACCGGTGACAAGACGTTCAAGTCACTTTCCGAAGGCAACGGCCAGGACAAATCTGAGGTTTACACTGAAATAAAGGAAAGCAGTTATATAACTGCGGCAGAAGGCAGCTCCTTCACGCTCTTCCCAGCCTATTGGAATTCCTCCAAGAAGCACACCGTGGGTATCTATTTCTACAACGAGAAAGGTCTGCACCACATACCCTTCTATACCGACCATGGGGGCGACGAGCTGCAGTTCCAGGTGAACGGCAACTACACCACAGTGACAGGTGCCGACGACTGCTTTGACTTTGGCGAAACTGGCAAGGCAACGTACACGGACGGTTTCTCTTTCAGCTCCAAGGGCTATACCTTCAAGGCCAGTGAGTCTGTATTTGCCGGTATCTATGTGCAAATAGGCAACAACATATATTACTCCGACGCAGAAATGAACGGCGGCAAGTGTTACTTCGCCTACAAGACACAGGGAACCAGCGGCAAGGGATATTCCTTCTACTGCTTTGACGATCCTTCCGACGACGGCGGCGAGGGCGACAAGGACTACAACGACGTCGTCATCTACATCGGACAGACCTTGACGCCTACCTCACTGGAATCATTGGGATGGACCGTAGCCTGCGAGGACCTCGGCGGCACGTTCGACTTCGACTTCAACGATATCGTGTTCCAGGTATACTACGTCTCCGGCAACAACTGGATCTCCATCATCCCCCTTGCAGCCGGCGGTACACTGCCCGCATACCTTCAGATGCAGCGCAATGGCAACTGGTATGACATTTCGAAGGAGTGGCACTCGCATTTCGGTGCCAAGCAGGATACCTACAACTCCTCCCAGATGATCAACACCTGCTTCAACGGCGCCGACTACGAGCGCAAGATATGGCCCATCCGTGTGACGCTGAGCAGCAACAGCTTCTCGATGGAAAACTATACGACCCAGTTAGACAACGCCGGCAAGTTCCGTCTGCGGGTGCAGCACGACAACAAGGAATGGGAATCGGTCAACCAGCCCGGAAAGGGCGAGAAACCGCAGATCCTTGTCCTGCCCCTCGAATGGCGATGGCCGAAGGAGCTGGTGCGCATCAACTCCATCTATCCTACCTTCGGAGAGTGGGGCGACGGCTATAGCCAGGGCAAGACCAACAACTGGGTGAACAACATCCAGAACGCCGACAACCTCACCGAGGATAGGTTCTACAA